>NZ_CM001368.1:3707624-3925124 GCF_000177215.2 Solidesulfovibrio carbinoliphilus subsp. oakridgensis
CAGGTGCCGCGCGGGCTGATCGGCACGGACGCCTTCCAGGAGGTGGACGTCTACGGCCTCACCATCCCCATCGCCAAGCACAACGTGCTGGTGCGCCGGGCCTCCGACCTGCCGCGCGTCATGGCCGAGGCCTTTGCCATCGCGGCTTCGGGCCGGCCGGGGCCGGTGGTCATCGACGTGCCGCGCGACGTGCAGACCGAGGAGACGGCTTTTGACGGCTGGCCGGAGCCGGCCCGGCCGGAGGTCCAATCCGCGCCCCATCCGGCCGAACTGGCCCGGGCGGCCGCCCTTCTGGCCCGGGCCGAGCGGCCGGTCCTCTACTGCGGTGGCGGCGCGGCCCGGTGCGGGGCCGGGCCGGCGGTCGCCGCCCTGGCCGAGGCCCTGGACGCGCCGGTGGTGACTACGCTGATGGCCCTTGGCCTCCTGCCGCCGGACCATCCGCGTAACGCCGGCATGATCGGCATGCACGGCCGGCCGGCGGCCAACCATCTCCTTTTGGACTGCGATCTGCTGGTGGCCGTGGGCGCCCGGTTCGACGACCGGGCCACGGGCGACGCCAAGCGGTTCTGCCCGGACGCGGCCGTGGTCCATATCGACATCGACCCGGCCGAACACCACAAGAACCGGTCCGCCCACGTGGCCCTGGCCGGGGACGCCGGACGGGTGCTTGAGGCGCTTTCGCCCCTGGTCCCGGCCCGGCCGCGCCCGGCCTGGAGCGTGCGGCGGGCGGCCCTGGAGCGGGAGCATCCCTTCGTCCTGCCGGAGACGGCCGATCCCAAAAGCCCCTACGGCTTCCTGGCCGTTGCGGCCGAGCTCCTCGGGCCGGACGCCATCGTGGCCACGGACGTGGGCCAGAACCAGATGCGGGCCGCCCAGGTCTGGCCGTGCCGGCGGCCGGGGCGGTTTCTGACGTCGGGCGGGCTTGGCACCATGGGGTTCGGCCTGCCGGCGGCCATCGGCGCGGCCCTGGCCGACCCCGGCACGCCGGTCGCCTGCGTCACCGGCGACGGCGGGCTCCTCATGAACGTCCAGGAGCTGGCCACGGCCGTGGAGTGCGGCCTGCCGGTCAAGATCCTGCTCATGGACAACGGGGTGCTCGGCCTCGTCCGCCAGCAGCAGGCCTTTTTCGTCGGCGGCCGGTACACGGCCTCGACCTTTGCCGCCCGCCCGGACTTCCCGGGGCTCGCCGCCGCCTTCGGCCTGGCCTGCGTGGACCTCGGGGCCTGCCGCGACGCCCGGGGGGCCCTCGCCGCCGCCCTGGCCGCGCCGGGACCGGCCCTGGTGCGCCTGCCGGTCGATCCCGACGCCCACGTCTATCCCATGGTGCCGCCCGGCGCCGCCAACCATGAAATGATTCTGGAGGAACGCCATGCCCACGCCAAATGAAGCGACATGCATCGAGTCCGGCCGCGCCGTGCTGGAAGTGGCCACCCGCGATCCCATGGCCGCGGTGCGCCATGTGGCGGCCTGCCTGGCCAGGCGGGCCTATCCGCTCCTCGGGCTTTCCTGTGTGCCCCTCGGCCGGGGGACGGGACGCTTGGTGGTGGCCGTGGCCGACGACGGCCGGATCGCCCGGCTGCTGGCCGAGCTGGCCGGATTGCCGGAGGTGTCCGGGGCCAGGCTTTGCGCGCCGGCCGTGCCCGGCTTTCCGGGGGCGGCCACGGCCGACTTTCCGGGGGCGGCCACGGCCGGCTTTCCGGAAGCGGCCACGGCCGGCTTCCTGGACACGGCCACGGCCGTTTAGGCGGGCCTTTACGGTCCGTATCCGGCTGGGGTATGCCTTGCGGGCATCCGATATGCCTGGAGGTAGTACGCATGAACGCGCGGCTTGTTCCGTTGTTTTCGGCCGAGCGGTCTCCCAGGGAAACGGTGCTTCGGCAGGCCCGGCTTTTCGCGGAAAGTCCCGCCGCCGGGGTGCTCGACCGCCTGCCCATGGGCGTGGCCGTTTTCAACGGCACCCGTCAGATCGTCTATTCCAATGTCAAATTCCGGGATCTGGCCGGCCGGGACTGCCCGACCGAGACGCTCGTCGGCCAGCGCCTGGGCGAGGCCCTGGCCTGCCTCGGCGCGGACCTGGAGATCGGGGGCTGCGGCACGAGCGAACTGTGCCATTCGTGCGGCCTGGCCCGGTCGATGGGGGAATCCCTCCGCGGGCGGGCGGTTGTGGGCGGCGAGTGCTCCCTGGCCCGGCAGGCGGGCAAGCGGTTGGAGACACTGGATTTCAACATCTGGATCTGGGGCCTGCCCCATGATGGCGAGATTTTTCACGCCACCATCCTGACCGATGCCCGGCCCGAAAAACGCCTGGCCCTCATGGAGCGCATCTTCTACCACGACATCCTCAACATGGTGTCCGGCATGCAGGGCATCTGCGAACTGATGCGCGAGGAGGAGGAGGGGGCCAGGAACGCGGAACTCGATCTCCTCCTCTTCGCCGCCGAGCGGATCACGGACATCATCCTGTCCCAGCGCGACTTCAGCCTGGCCGAACGCGGCGACTACGAAGTCGCCACCAACAAGATGGGCACGCTGTCGCTTCTGACCGACATCACGGCGCTCATGCGCCGCGACCCGGCCGCCCGGGGCAAGACCCTGGCCGTGGTCCCGGACAGCGCGGACGCCTTTTTCGCCTCCGACCGCAAGCTGGTCACCCGCATCCTGGTCAATATGCAGAAAAACGCCCTGGAGGCCACGCCGCCCGGCGGCGAAGTCACCGCCGGCTGCCACCTGGAAGACGGCTTTGTCCGCTTCTGGGTCCGCAACCCCGGCGTGGTGCCCGAGGAGGCCAGGCCCCAGATCTTTCGCCGGGCCTTTTCCACCAAGGGGGCCGGCCGGGGGCTTGGCACCTACGGCATGAAGCTTTTCGCGGAAAACTATCTGGGCGGGGAGGTCGGGTTCTCGAGCGACGCGGACGCGGGCACGACGTTTTTCGTGCGCCTGCCCTGCGGCATCTGAAAAAGGGGGGCGGCCCGGCCCCCGTCTGCCGCCGGGCCGGGCCGCCGCTGCCTGGGCCGGAGCTTGGGTTAGAAACCGGGCAGTTCCGAGAAAAGTTTCACGGACATGGGTTCGGCCAAAAGCTCCGGAGCCTTGGCCTTGAAGCCGTTTAAGTGCGGGGTGTCCAGGTGTTCGGCCAGGAGCTGCCGGCTGGCCCAGGCCTCGACCAGGACGAATTCCCCGGGACGGGCGGTGGATTCGTACAGGTCGTAGGCGATGTAGCCGGGGTCTTTTTGGGTCGGGGCGACAAGGGCGGTAAGGGCGGTCTTGAGCGCCGCCTCGTTGCCGGGTTTGGCCACGAACTTGGCCACGACGTTGATGGTGCCTTCGGCCATAGACTGGTCCTCCTTCGGATTTGGTCCAATGGTTTCAAGGGCTAGGCCCTTTTCCCCCTGAGGTCAACGGCCGGCGTCCCGCCCCGGGGGCCCCGCCCGGCCCGCCTCCCGGAAAAACCGTGGGGCGGCCCATGTCAAAGCCGTAACCTCCCCACGTCTTGCCGCGAAAGTATTGACCGGTCCCGGCTTCCGCCTTAAATCCAGGGCGAACAAAGGTTTTTTTAAGGCGGACGGATGACCACCAACGGTCGCGAGGACGAGACCCGGATGCGGCTGATCGAGGCCGCGGGCGAAATTTTCTCCTGCAAGGGATTTCAGGCCGCCACCGTCCGTGAGATAACCAAGCTGGCCCAGGCCAATCTGGCCGCCATCCACTACCATTTCGGCAGCAAGGACCGCCTCTACCTGGCCGTCCTCGAACACGCCCACGCCGCGGCCAACCGCAAGTATCCCCCGGACATGGGACTCGCCGACGGGGCCCCGGCAGAGGTCCGGCTCTACGCCTACGTCCGGGCCCTGCTCCTGCGTCTGGCCGACAAGGGCCGGCATGCCTGGCTCTTTCGCCTCATGGCCCGGGAGATGGCCGAGCCTTCGCCAAGCCTGGCCGCCGTGGTCGAGCGGTGCCTGGCCCCGGCCAACGCCGTGCTGCGCGGCATCGTGGCCGAACTGCTCGGCCCGGCCGCCGAGCCCCTGATCGTGGCCCGGTGCGCCCAGAGCATCGTCGGCCAGTGCCGCCACTTTTCCCTGGACCGGCCGGTGCTCACCCGCCTCTACCCGGACTGCGATCCGGGCCAGGGGGGCGTCGAGGCCGTGGCCCTGCACGTCACGCGTTTTTCCCTGGCCGCCCTTGGCGGTCCGGGCGCCTGGGAATTCACTCCCCCAATGCTGGAACCCATTCCTGGAGACGCCTCGTGAGCCGCAAGTTTTTTTCGCGCGCCGTGGTCTTGGCGTTTTCCGTCCTTTTTTTGTGTTCCTGCGGCGGCAACGGCGAGAAAAGCGCCGCCCGCGAAGTGAGGCCCGTGCCGGTCGAGGCCGTCCCGGCCAAGGCCGCCACCCTGCCGCTCATGGTCAAGGCCGTCGGCAACGTGGAGCCCATGGCCACGGTGGCGGTCAAGCCGCAGGTCGGCGGGGCCATCACCGCCCAGCTGGTCCGCGACGGGGCCGACGTGGCCAAGGGCGATCTCCTTTTCCGCATCGATCCCAGGCCCTTCGAGCTGGCCGTCCGCGAGGCCCAGGCCAAGCTCGACCGCGACAAGGCCCTCCTCGTCAAGGCCGAGGAAGACCTCAAACGGTACGTCACCCTCAAATCCAAGGACGTGGTGGCCCAGGAGCAGTACGACCAGACCTATTCCCAGGCCAAGACCCTCGAAGGCACCATCCGCCTCGACCAGGCCACCCTGGAACGGGCCCGCCTCGACCTGGAGTACGCCGACATCCGGGCCCCCATCTCCGGCCGCATCGGCACGGTCCAGCTGACCGCCGGCAATGTGCTCAAGGCCAACGACGACCGCACCATGTGCGTCATCAACCAGATAAGTCCCATATTCATTTCCTTCTCCGTGCCCGAGCGCTACCTGCCGGCCATCATGGCCCGCCAGAAGGAAGGAGGCTTGACGGTCACCTCCGCCCCGGACGGGGAACAGGGCCGGCAGCCGCTGACGGCCAAGCTCGCCTCGGTGGACAACACCGTGGACGCCAAGACCGGGGCCATCCGGCTCAAAGCCATCTACGAAAACACCGACCACCGTCTCTGGCCCGGCCAGTTCGTGCGGGTGGACCTGACCCTTGCGACGCTGACCGACGCGGTGGTCATCCCCACCCGGGCCGTCATGGACGGCTTGAAGGGCCCCTATGTGTTCCTGATCGGCAAGGGCGGCCTGGCCGAGGTCCGCCAGATCGCCACCGGGCCCATCGTGGAGGCCCAGACCGTGGTCGAAAAGGGGCTCGTCCCCGGCGACATGGTGGTGGTCGACGGCCAGGTACGGCTTGCCCCCGGGACCAAGGCCGAGATCAAGACCGCGGCCGCCACGGCCGACGCCGGGCCGAAAAACGGCACGGAGGCGGGGCAATGAACCCGGCCGCCATATTCATCCAACGGCCGGTCATGACCACCCTCGTCATGGCCGCCATCCTCATCTTCGGCATCATGGCCTACGTGAAGCTGCCGGTCTCGGACCTGCCGAACGTCGATTTTCCGACCATCGAGGTCCGGGTCTCCCTGCCCGGGGCCAGCCCCGAGACCATGGCCGCGTCGGTGGCCAACCCGCTCGAAAAGCAGTTCTCGACCATCGCCGGCCTCGACTCCATGACCTCGGTCAACACCATCGGCTCGACCCGCGTCACGTTGCAATTCGCCCTGGACCGCAACATCGACGCCGCGGCCCTGGACGTCCAGTCGGCCCTGACCACGGCCGGCAAGGACCTGCCCGACGACCTGCCGTCGCCGCCGTATTTCCGCAAGGTCAACCCGGCCGATTCGCCGATCCTCTACCTGGCCATCTCCTCCGACGTCATGCGCCTGTCGGACGTCGACGAATACGCCGAGAACATGATGGCCCAGCGGATCTCCATGGTGGCCGGCGTGGCCCAGGTCACGGTCTACGGCTCGAAAAAGTACGCGGTGCGCATCCAGCTCGATCCCGAGGCCATGGCCGCCAAGGGCATCGGCGTGGACGAGGCCTCCACGGCCGTGAAAAACGGCAACGTCAACCTGCCGGTCGGCACGGTGTCCGGCCCGTCCAAGGAATACACCGTCCGTTCGAGCGGCAAGCTGCTCTCGGCCGACGGCTACCGGCCCTTGATCGTGGCTTGGCGCAACGGCTCGCCCGTGCGCCTGTCCGAGATCGCCAAGGTGACCGACAGCGTGGAGGAGACCCGCCGCTTCAACTGGTTTTCCGGCACCCCGGGCCTGGTCCTGGCCATCCAGCGCCAGCCCGGCACCAACACCGTGGCCGTGGTCGACGCGGTCAAGTCGCTGCTGCCCACCTTCCAGGCCCAGCTCCCGGCCTCGGTGTCGCTCCAGGTCCTCTACGACCGATCGGTCTCCATCCGCGAATCCGTGGCCGACGTGAAGTTCACCCTGGTCCTGACCGTGTGCCTGGTGGTCATGGTCATTTTCCTCTTTCTGCGCAACATCCCGGCCACGGTCATTCCGAGCCTGGCCTTGCCCATGTCCGTGGTCGGCACGTTCGCGGCCATGTACGTGCTGGGCTTCAGCCTGGACAACATCTCGCTCATGGCGCTGACGCTTTCGGTCGGGTTCGTGGTGGACGACGCCATCGTCATGCTCGAAAACATCGTGCGCCACCTGGAGATGGGGAAAAGCACCCTGCAGGCGGCCATGGACGGTTCCCGGGAGATCAGCTTCACCATCGTCTCCATGACCATCTCGCTGGCGGCCGTCTTCTTGCCGGTCTTTTTCATGGGCGGCGTGGTGGGGCGGCTTTTCCACGAGTTCGCGGTGACCATCATGGTCTCCATCCTCATCTCGGGCGTTGTCTCCATTTCGCTCACCCCGATGCTGTGCAACCTGGTGCTGAGGCCCCACGTCCCCGTGCGCCACGGCGGGGTCTACAACGCCATCGAACGGGCCTTCGACGGCCTGCGCGACCTCTACGACGCGACCTTGCAGCTGGTTCTCAAGCACCACGTGGTCACCATGCTCTTTTCCCTCTTCCTCCTTGGCGTCACGGTCTGGCTCTTCGGGGCCATCCCCAAGGGCTTTTTGCCGAGCGAGGACACGGGCCAGCTCATGGTCACCACCGAGGCCGAGGAGGGCGTGTCCTTCGATGTGATGTCCGAGCGGCAGCAGCGCCTGAACGCGCTGGTCTCCAAGGACCCGGACGTGGCCGAATACATGTCCGTGGTCGGCTCCGGCGGCCCCAACAACACCAACAACAACGGCCGGCTCATGCTGTCCCTCAAACCCCTGGACGAGCGCAAGGCCACGGCCGACCAGGTCATGCAGCGGCTGCGGGCCGAGTTCGCCCAGGTGCCGGGCCTGCGCTCCTACCTGCAAAACCCGCCGCCGATCCGCATCGGCGGCCGGGCCACCAAGGGCCAGTACCAGTACACCTTGCAAGCCCCCAACACCGAGGAGCTCTTCCGGTCTGCGGCCGTCTTCGAACAGAAGATGCACGACATTCCGGACATCCAGGACGTGTCCTCGGATCTGCAGATCAAAAATCCCGAGCTTCGCATCGACATCGACCGGGACAAGGCCTCGGCCCTCGGCATCTCGGCCTTCCAGATCGAGGACGCCCTGGCCACGTCCTACGGCAACCGCCAGATCTCGACCATCTACGCCCCGGACGACACCTACCAGGTCATCATGGAGCTGGCCCCGGCCTACCAGGCCAACCCCGACGCCCTGTCCATGCTCTACGTCCGCTCGGCCGGGGGCCAGCTCGTGCCGCTTGACACCCTGGTCAAGCGGGCCGTGGCCGTCGGGCCCTTGTCCATCAACCACTCGGGCCAGTCGCCCTCGGTCACCCTCTCGTTCAACCTGCGCCCGGGGGCATCCCTTGGCAATGTGGTCGCGGCCATCGAAAAGCTGGCCAGAAACGAACTGCCGGCCTCGGTCTTCACGAGCTTCCAGGGCGAGGCGCAAGCCTTCCAGAGCTCGCTTACCGGCCTGTCGCTCCTTCTGGCCATGGCCGTGCTCGTCATCTACATCGTGCTCGGCATCCTCTACGAGAGCTTCATCCATCCCCTGACCATCCTGTCCGGCCTGCCTTCGGCCGGCGTGGGGGCGCTGGCCACGCTCATGCTTTTCGGCATGGATCTCAACATCTACGGCTTTGTCGGCATCATCATGCTGATAGGCATCGTCAAGAAAAACGCCATCATGATGATCGACTTCGCCCTGGAGGCCCAGCGCGGCCAGGGCATCCCGGCCCGTCAGGCCATCTACGAGGGGGCGCTCACGCGTTTTCGGCCGATCATGATGACCACCATGGCCGCGCTCATGGGCACGCTGCCCATCGCGCTGGGCCTTGGGGCCGGGGCCGCGGCCCGGCGGCCGCTTGGCCTGTGCGTGGTCGGCGGGTTGGTGGTGTCCCAGCTTTTGACGCTCTTTTTCACCCCGGTCTACTACATCTACCTGGATGGCCTGCAAAACTGGCTCAAGGGCCGGTTTGGCGGCCGCCGGGCCAAGGCCGGGGAGCCCGGTCGCGCGTCGGCCGGGGTATCGACGTAGCAGGAGCGGCGCGCCGTCGCGGACGTGCGGCCGGGCAAGCGAAAAAGACCGGGGACGGCGTCATGGCCGTCCCCGGTCTTTTTTTGCGCAGGCGCGTCGCGGCCCGAGCGGCCGGGACCGCAGCGGCCTCGTTGCGTCCAGTATCGCGACCTTTAAAAAGGAGTTACTTTTTTCATGGACGCGGCCCTGGTGTGGCGTTCGCTAAGAAATAATTATTTAAATATCTTACCCTCGGACGCCCTGCTAGGCCAGGGGCGGGGGCAGGAAACCCGGGGCGAAGATCGCGGCCAGGCCGGCGCAAAGGCCGGTCAGGGCCACCAGCGTGGCCAGGAAGGCGGCGGCCAGCAGTACCTTGTGGCGCAGGGCGTTCTCCTTGGGCATGACCACGCCGAGGCAGACCAGGGCCAGGAGCATGCCCGTGCCGTAGAGGCCGACGGCCACCGTCAGCCGGGAGGACAGCTCGCCCACGACCGGCAGGAGCCCGAGGCCCAGCCAGGCCATGGCCGCCACCGAGGCGAGCAGGGCCGCAAAGCCGATCCTGGCCGCAAGGCGCATGGTGAAATTATAATAATCCCGGCCGAAATCGTCCTTGTCCCGGCGCCAGACCAGCCAGGCGCCGGTGAAAACGCCGGCCAGCCCCAGGGAGAGGAGAAGGCCCTCGGCCAGAAGCCGCCAGAAAAGCGAATCCGCCGGCGGCAGCAGGAAGGCCGGGCCGGTGTCCGGCGGCAGGCCGACCTGGAGCGGCCGGGCGGCGGCCAGGGCGGCGTAGAAGGCCAGCCACAGGAGAAGGCTGGCCGACAGGCCGACCACGGCATGCCGGGCCTTTTTGGCCTTGAGCCGCTGCCACAGGCCCCGGTAGGCCAGGAAGGCGGCTCCGCCGGCCAGGAGCGGCCCGGCCCAGGCGGCCAGCGGCAGGGGCAGGCCGAGGAAAGAGGGAGCCGTGGCCGGCAGGAGGAAGTGGAGTGCGACCAGGGCGGCGCACAGCACCACGAAGACCCACAGGCCGCCGAGCAGGGCGAAGGTCGAGGCCTGCTGGCCGAACTTGTCGATGAAGATCTTCAGGCGCTTGGCCTGCCGCAGGCCCACCAGCGACGTGATGCACGGGATTGCGGCGGCGGCCAGGGCCAATCCCAGGTGCGCGGCAATAAGGACCATGGCCGCCCAGAATACGGCGACGCGGATAGCCTCGGGCATGGGGAGTGTTCTCCTTGGGGCCTTCTTTGGCGCGATGGCGGATGCGGCGCGTGCGCGCGGCCCGCTTTGCAAACGGCTTTTGCCCTAAATCCGCGTGGGATGCAACAAAGGCGGCCCCTGGGCCGGGTGCGGAAGAATCGGCTTGCGCTTCACCTTCCCGTCACGTAACTCCTGGTGGAACTTGAAAGGGTTTACAACCTCCATCCCTGCATCATGCGCATGAGAGCCAGAAAGGCCCTGACCACGGGGACGGCCCTTGTCCTTACCTGCCTGCTTGCCGCATGCGGGCCGGGCAATACGTTGTCCGTCGGCGGCAAGAGCGCCGACTTTCGCCTGAAGGCCGTGGAATCCTCCCTGGAAAAAGCCCAGGAGGATCTCAAAGCCATAGATCGTCGCCAGACCCAGAACGACGCCAGACTGGCCGAGGTGCAAAAACGCCTCGGCGAGCTGTTGGCGGCGCTCAAAGCCCAGGGCGTCAAAACCCCGGCCCAGGCCGCGGCCCAGGGCAGCGCGCTTGGCGTCGGGTTCGCCAACCCGGCCGCCGCCGGCGGGGCGGGGGGCGTCAAACCGCCGCTGTCCGGAACTCCCGGCGGCGAAGCCGGGGAGGCCCCGGCCGGCCCGCCGCCCCAGCTTTCCGCCGCCGACTCCGGGCCGCTCCCGGGCGAGCGGCCCGGGCCCGCCGCCGCCTCGGCTCCCGGGCCCGAAGCCCGGGGCCGGCACGGCCTTGGCCGGGTGGGACCGGCCGAACCGGCCCCCCCGGCCACGCCCGAGGCGGCCATCGCCGCCGACCGGACCGAGGCCGGGCCAAAGCCGGCCCCGCCGGCCGCAACGGGTGCCGGCACACCGCCCAAGGCCGGGCCGGCCGCCCCGGCCACGCCGGCCGCTCCCGCCCCGGCGCCGGCGCCCACTCCCGCCCCCGGGGCGCCAGGCGCGACACCGCCCGCGACACCGTCCGCGACACCGTCCGCGTCGGGGGCCGCGCCGGCCGCCGGAGAGCCGGCCGCCAAGCCGGCCCCGCCCGTGGCCGGCAGCGCCGAAAACGCCTCGCCCGCGGAGAAGGCCGAGTACAACCGGGCCCTCCAGATGGCGATAAACGGCAACACCGCCGGGGCCAAGGCCGCCTTTGACCAGTTCCTGGCCGCCCATCCCCGGAGTCCCTTGACGCCGAACGCCCTCTACTGGGTGGGCGAGGGCGCCTTTGCCGGCGGCGACTACCAGACCGCCATCAGCGATTTCGACAAGGTGGCCAAGGGCTGGCCCGGCCACCACAAGGCGGCCGACGCCCTCTACAAGATGGCCATGGCCCAGGAAAAGGCCGGCGACGCGGCCGCGGCCCGGGCCAGCCTGGAGCGTTATCTGAAAGACTATCCCAGCGCGGAACTGGCCGGCATCGTCCGCCAGAAACTGCAAGCCCTGCCCAAATGAGCCCGGACGCCCCGTCGCCTCCGGCGTCCCTCGGGGCCCCCGCCGCCCGCGACGCCTGGACGGCGGACGACGGTTTTCTGGCCGAACTGGAAGCCTGCCTGCGCCTGCGAAACACCCCCGGCCTCGGGCCCCGCACCTGGAAACGGATTTTCGACCGCTATCCCTCGGCCGCCGAAGCCCTGGCCGATGTCCGGGCCTTCGGCGCCCAGGGGCTTTGCGACGATGCCGTGGCCGGGACCCTGGCCCGGGGCCTGTCCATCCCGGCCGCCCGGCGGGAGATGGAGGCCGCCGCCGCCAAGGGGCTCCTGCCCATCCCCTATTTCCACGCCGCCTATCCCGCCCGCCTGCGGGAGCTGCCGGACCCGCCGGCCGTCCTCTACGTGGTCGGGGACGCCAGGCTTCTCGGCGGCCCCTCGGTGGCCATGGTCGGGGCCAGGCAGTGCTCCCGCTACGGGTTCGCCGCCGCCTTCGACATCGCCTCGGGCCTGGCCGCCTCGGGCATCACCGTGGTTTCCGGCCTGGCCTTCGGCATCGACCGGCAGGCCCATCTGGGCGGCCTGACCGGTCCGGGCCGGTCGGTGGCCGTGTGCGGCACAGGGCTCGATCTGGTCTACCCGGACGCCAACATGGACGTCTGGCGGGCCCTGGCCGAGGACGGGGCCATTGTCAGCGAGTTTGCCCCGGGCACCCCGCCCCAGGCCCAGAATTTTCCCATCCGAAACCGCGTCATCGCCGGCCTGTCCCTTGGCGTTATGGTGGTCGAGGCCGCGTCCCGGTCCGGCAGCCTGATCACCGCCCGGCTGGCCCTGGAGCAGGGCCGCGAGGTCTTCGCCCTGCCGGGGCCCGTCAACCTTCCCACCTACGCCGGCTGCCACGCCCTTCTCTCCCAGGGAGCGAGGCTCGTGCAGACGGCCGACGACATCGTGGCCGCCCTGGCCCGGGAACTGGGCGCCTGCGTGGACGCGCCCCGGCCCGCGCCGCCGGTCCGGCCGGCCAAGGCCGTGGTCCGGGCCGTCCCCGTGGCCCGGACGGGGGAGAGGGCCCGGCCGGCCGGGCCCAAAGTCCGGCCGGCCGCGCCGCCCGCTCCGGGGAGGCGTCCGGCCCCGGCCCCGCTCCCGGACGGCCTGTCCGACCTGGAAGCGGCCATTGCCGGGCTCCTCGGCGACGGGAGCAAGCGGCACATCGACGCCCTGGCCACGGCCCTCGGGGCCCCGTCCGGCCCGGTCAGCCAGGCCCTGGTCCTCTTGGAAATGAAGGGTCTTGTGCGGAAATGGCCCGGCATGTACTACACCAGGGACGTCGAAGGATAACCCGACCCATGCAGAAGATTCCGCTCAACCTGGCCCGGCCCGGCATGGTCCTGGCCAAGCCCGTGGCCCGGTCCGACGGCATTGCCGTGGCCGCGGCCGGCTCCGAACTTTCCGAAAACCTCCTGGCCCGGTTCGAGGCCATGGGGGTCAGCCATCTGGTGGTCGAGGGCGAACCGGTGGCCCTGGACGGGCCGGCCGGGTCCTCGTCCTTTGACAAGCGCCTGGAGCGGCTGGAGTACCTTTTCCGCCGGTTCCCGGACGACAAGTGGATGGGCCAGATCCGCCGGCTCCTGGACCATTATTTCCGCATGAAGGCGGCCTCCAGCGCGGCCATGGCCGAGGCGGCCCAGGCCGCCCGCGCGGCGGCGACGGCCGAGGCGGCCAAGCCCCAGGACGTGGCCGGCTCCGCCGCTGCCGGAAAGGACGCTTGAAGATGGCCGAGGACCTGCGCACCGAGCGCAAGAACCGCATTCTGGCCGTGCGCGACCTGCCGACCCTGCCCAAGGTCCTCGAACAGGTCACGAAGCTGGTCGAGCGGTCCGATTCCTCCACCGAGGAAGTGGCCCGGCTCATCAGCATGGACCAGGTCCTGTCGGCCAAGGTCCTCAAGATGGTCAATTCGCCGGTCTACGGCTTTCCCGGCCGCATAAGCTCCATCCAGCACGCCCTGGTCCTGCTCGGCTTCAACGTCCTGCGCTCGATCATCGTCTCCACCTCGGTCTTCGAGGTCATGACCGAGAACATGGTGGGCCTGTGGGAGCACAGCCTGGGGTGCGCCATGGCCTGCGGCGGGGCGGCGAGGATGCTCGGCTTCAAGGACGCCGAGGAATATTCCGTGGCCGGGCTCCTGCACGATCTCGGCAAGGTGGTGGCCACGGTCCAGCTGCCGGACCTCAAGGTCGAGATCGAACGGGTGGTGGCCGAGCGGGATCTGACCTACCTCGAGGCCGAGCGCGAGGTGCTCGGCTTCGGCCACGACCGGATCAACGCCTGGCTGGCCGACCACTGGAAGCTGCCGGCCAACATCAAGGAAGGCCTGTCCTACCACCACAAGCCCCAGCTGGCCCGGCTCTATCCCGAGATGGCCGCCGTGGTCCACCTCGGCGACTTTCTGGTCCGGGTCTTCGAATACGGCTTTTCCGGCGACGTCGGCGTCCCCTATCTCCAGCCCGAGGCCCTCAAGATCCTCAAGATGCGGCCGGCGGATTTCGAGAAGCTCCTGGACCACCTGTGCGGGCAGTTCGTGGAAATCGCGGACCTGCGCTTCACCTGATCCCATGGCCGCCCGAACACTCTGCCTTTTCCCCAGGCCCCAGAAGATCATGATCCTCAGCCCCGACCCCGGGCTCCGCCTCCTTTTCGACGAGGCCTTTCCCCCGGAGGAGGCCGAGGTGACGGGCCTTTCCGCCGGGCGCGGGGCCATCGAACACCTCTTTAACGATCCCCCGGACCTGCTGGTGGTGGACCAGAAGCTGGCGGACATCCCGGGCCTCGATCTCGTGGCCATGGTCAAGAGCGAAAACGTCTACCGCCAGCTGCCGGTGGCCCTGGTCATGGACGAGGCGGCCGTGGCCGCCGGCGTGGACTGGTGCACGGCCGAGGTGGACGAGCTGCTCACCCGGCCGCTGTCTCCGGCCATGCTGCGGGCCCGGGTCAGCCTGACGTTGGCCCGGGCCTCGCGGTCGCTTGACGCCAACCCGCTGACGAAACTCCCGGGCAACACCTCGATCATCGGCCGCATCCAGGAGCTTATCGACCGCCGGGAAGACTTCGCCCTGGCCTACGCCGACCTCGACTACTTCAAGTCGTTCAACGACCGGTACGGCTTTTCCCGGGGCGACGAGGTGCTCATGATGACGGCGCGCATCATCGTCAACACCGTGCGGGCGGTCGGCGGGGCCAAGGCCTTTGTCGGGCATGTCGGGGGCGACGATTTCGTCTTCATCCTGGCTCCGGACCGGGTGGAGGAGGCGTGCAAGGGCGTGGTCGCGAGCTTTGACGCCATTGTCCCCCATTTCTACGACGCCGAGGACCGGGAGCGCGGCTACATCCAGTCCACGGACCGCGAAGGCAACCGCCGCGCCTTCCCGCTCATGGCCATCTCCATCGCCGTCATCTTCAACCGGGAAGGACGGCTCAAGCACTACGGCGAAGCCTCGCAAACGGCCATGACGCTGAAAAAAAAGGCCAAGGAAAACCCCCGGAGCTGCTATGTCCTCGACCAGCGGCAAGGCTGAGGCCCGAAAGCCGCTCCCGGAACCGGCGGCCGCCTACCTCGACCACCTGCGGGTGGAGAAGGGCTATTCCCCGGCCACCCTGGCCGCCTATGCCGAGGACCTGGCCCAGTTCGAGGAGTCGCTCGCCGGCCGGGGCCTGACCCTGGCCGCGCCCGGGGCCGTCACCCTGGAGGCGGCCCGGGGATTTCTGGCCGAACTCCACCGCCGGCGGGTGGCCAAGTCGTCCATGGGCCGCAAGCTGTCGGCCCTGCGCGGGCTTTTCACCTTTCTGCGCCGCAAAAAGCGCGTGACCGGCGATCCCCTGGCCGGGCTCAAAAATCCCAAGACGGACAAGCGCCAGCCCAAGGCCCTCAATGTCGACGAAGCCGTGGCCCTGGTCACGCCCGGGCCCGAGAGCCCGGCTGCGGACGGCTCGCGCGAGGCCTGCCGCGACCTGGCCCTGGCCGAACTCCTCTACGGTTCCGGCCTTCGGGTCAGCGAGGCCATGACCCTCGACGTGGACGACCTGGACCTGTCCCAGGGCATCGTCCGGGTCATGGGCAAGGGCGGCAAGGAACGGCTGGCCCCCTTAAGCGACGCGGCCCGGGTGCGCCTTGGCGAATACGCCCGGCGGCGGGCCGAATTCGCGCCCGCGCCCCGGGAGCCGGCCTTTTTCCTTGGCGCGCGCGGCGGCCGGCTGGACCGGCGGCAGGCGGCCCGGATCATCGACGCCCTGGCCCGGGGGGCCGGCCTCGCCCGGCACGCCCACCCCCACATGCTGCGCCACAGCTTCGCCACCCACCTGCTCGAATCCGGGGCGGACATGCGCAGCGTCCAGGAACTCCTCGGCCACGCCCGGCTCTCCACCACCCAGCGCTACACCCACCTGGACCTGGCCCGGCTCATGCAGGTCTACGACCAGGCCCATCCCCGTTCCGACGAATCCAAATCCTAGTTCCGTCCATTGTTGTGTGCCGACGGCGACCTCCTCTTGTTGTTGCTTTCTTACCCACTACAGGAAAGTTTCGGCCTGGGGCTTTTTCGCATTGCCGGCGCTATGGAAACACGCTAATCCGTATATGGGTGGAAAAGGCCAAAAGCGCGAGGGACCATCGTACATGGAGCGATAACATGGATGTCTTGTGGAACAGGCTGGTCGAGGCGGCGGTGGAACGGTTTGCCGTGGACGGGCGCGGCGGGGTCATGCCCCACGACCTGGTCAAGCGGCTGGGGGTGCCGGCCGAAACGGTCTTCCGGCACTTCCCGGACCGGGACCGGCTTTTCGTGGCCGTCCTCGGGCAGGTCCAGCAGGAGCTTTTCGCCCATATCGAGGTGAGTTGCCCGGTCATCCCGGGCGAATCCGGCCTGTCCATGATTCTGCGGCTGGCCGAGGCCTACCGCCGTTTCCTGGAGGAACGGCCGGCGGGCTATCTCGACATCCTGCCGCACGGGGAAAAGGGAGCGGGCCAGGCCGAAACCCAAAGCGACCGCGAGCTGGGGCGGCTTGCGGCCCGCATCGCCAAGCAGTTCGAGGTGCTTCTGCTGCTTGGCCGCCTGGACGGTTCGGTCCGGGCCGAGGCCGCGACCGACACGGCCTGGCGCATCCTCCACGTGGTGGTCGGCACGGTGCGGCTGGCGCTCACGTCGCAAAAGGCCCGGGCCCGAAACCTGCGCGTCATGCTGGCCGCCCTGGCCGGCGGGCATCCGGCCGCAGCCCGGGCGGCCTGACCCCTGCCGCATCTCCGGTTCTCCGGACGCGCCTCGCGCCGGGGCTTCGGGCCCCGGCCACGTCTTGGCGCGCCGCTTGCCGTTTCCTGGCCCATTGCTTATAGGAAGGCATCTGTTCCAGGTGCCTTCTTTTCGTATCCTATTCTACTGCACCGTGTTGCCCAGGAGGAATTATGCTGCGTCGCGTGATGCTTCTGCTGTGTTTCCTTTCCCTGTCCCTGGCGGCAAGCGCCCTGGCCGGCGGATTCGACTGCGCCAAACCGCCCTATGGCACGCCGATTGCCGACATCAACGACAATGGCTATTTCGTCAAGTTCCAGGAAAAAGACGGCGTCGCCTATTACAATTACACCGGCCCGTGCAAGCTCGGCATCCACGAGCGGCTGGCCCCGGTCATCGTCTACGGTGCGGTGGACGGCAAACTCTACAGCCGCATCATGAAAACGGAGAATGACAACCTTGAAGTCATCAAGAGCGTGACCACCAAGCTGGCCGGTACGCCCCAGACCACGACGGAAGGCGACTGGCTGGTCATGCGCTGGAATTTTCCGGAGAAAAACGTCAAGATGAAGCTTAAATACAACAACGTCACCCACGCCACCAAGTCGGCCACCTATTACGAGCCGCTGCGTCCCCAGGCCGATGACGCCGCTCCCGAGGAATACCTCGGCAAGTAAGGATGGCTTCCGACAGGGGGCGGAGAAAGGAAGCGAGGGGGGAAGCCCCCTGCGGCGGCCGGGAGGGGGCTGGGCCGTCTCCTATCCCGCGTTTTCTCCCCGAAACGAGTCTTGCGGTTTTTCAACGGGTTGCGTATGAAAAACCGCATTCGCCAGCGTCCTTTCGTATGTTGTCGTGCCGCCAAGGGGGGAATATGCCGCGTCGCGCCGTGTTCGGGCTGTGCCTTTTTTTTCTGCTCCAGGCGGCAAGCGTCCTGGCCGGCGGCTTCGATTGCACGAGGCCCCCGTACGGGACCCCGCTCAAGGACATCAACGACCACGATTACTTCGTGAAGTTCGACGAACGGGGCGGGATCGCCTATTACAACTATACCGGTCCCTGTCGGCTCATCCTGCATGAGCAGACGGCCCCCATCATCGTGTACGGGGTGGTGGCCGGCAAACTCTACAACCGCATCGTGCGGACCGATCACGACGACCTGGGCATCATCACGAGCATGGCCACCAAGGTGGCCGGCCCGCCCAAGGAGACGACCGAAGGCGACTGGACGATCCGGCGCTGGGATTTTCCGGACAAGAACGTCAAGATGAAGGTCAAGTACAATAACGTGACCCAGGCCTCCAAGTCGACCACCTACTACGAGCCGCTGCGGCCCAAGACCGACGAGGCCGTCGCGGAAAAGTTCCTCGACAAGTAGCCCCGCACCCGCGGTCTCTCCCCCGTTCCGCTCCCTTTTCCGTCCCGCCATCCCGTTTTTCCCTTCCAGGGGGTCCGGGGGGGTGTGCAACCGGGAACATCGTTGACAGTTTGGACCGGGTACATCCCTGACACTTTTTAGCTGATCAGGGATCGAACCGGAACCACCCGTTTGGGGTCTTTGGGGCAAAACCCGCCGAGCAGGTGCTCTCCAAGATAAACCAGCCAACGATCATCATAATTTCTGGTCAGGCCGATGCGACATTTCGCAAATGCCTCGCCGAGAAAAATCTGCCTGCCTTCCCAGTTGAACATCCCATCCCGGCGAACCGTCCGACTTTCGAAAGAGGAGGGATACTCAAAGCATGGTTCGTTTCGAGGCAGCCGCCGGGACGAAGGCCGGTAGATTGAAGCCGGCGTGGCCTGATCAAGTGCTTCATGGGGACGATGGCTATTAAATCGCTCCCGCCAGGACTCCAATCGTTCTTGTTGCTCCCGCAGATTCGCCGAAGGCGGGATAGTGGCTTCCAGTTTCAAGGTCCGATGCATTCTTTCGTGGCAGCCATTTTGCTCGGGCTTTCCAGGCGCGATGAAGTCCACGACAATACCCAGCTGGAGCCACCAGACGCTTAAGCCGGTCAAACCTGCGATCCCGGTCGAACCAAACGGAGTCCCATTGTCCACGCGGATGGCGCGTGGCAGGCCGTATCGCATAAACACCCGCCGCATCGCCTCTTTTGTTCGTTCAAGCGTCTGCGTAGGAAAGACGTAACACCCTAAGACATAGCGGCTAAAGATGTCACTGATTGTCAAAGGATGGCAAATGCTCCTGTCCTCCAGGCGAAACCAGCCCTTGTAATCCGCACTCCAAACATCATTTGCCTGTTTGGGCTGCCGGAGATCCTCTCGCCGCAACCGGCCTCCTGACTGACGGCGCTTTGCTTTTGTGGCGGTGATCAATCCGTGCCGTTTCAAAATGTCGCCGGCTGTACTTTTGGCCGGTGGGTACTCTATGCCGTGCACATCTTGCAGAAGCCTGACGAGCTTTTTGGGACCCCAGTAGGGATTCTCCTGTCGCAATGCGAGTAATAACGTGACGACTGCATCAGGTGTTTTGTGCGGGCAATGCCGGGCAACGCGGCTTCGTTCCCCAAGCCCTTCCCCTGCCTGATAGCGGCGCAGCCACTTGTAACCCGTTTCGCGACTGATCCCATACTTGCGGCACAAGGCTGCAAATGATTCCCGTCGCTGCGACAACTCCACAATGAACCGGGCGCGTTCTTCCATCGGATTGACCTTTTTCCAGGGCATTGGAGCTTCCTCCTCTGCCCAAAAGTGTCAACCATGTACCCGGTCCGTTCTGTCAATCATGTACCCGGTTCATACCGGGATGATCCCCCCCGGCCGCCGGAGGCATCTTCCGTCTTCCCCTCTCCTCTCCTTTCCCTATCGACACACCGCGCCGCAGGCCGGGCGGAAGTCGCAGTAGGGACAGCGGCGGTCGTCGGGGCGGGGGGGGAAGGCCTGGGCCGTGGCCAGGTGGCGCAGGAGGAAGGCCAGCAGATCCGGGGTCTGGCGCACGATGGCGTCCTCGCGGCCGGCCGGGTCCAGGCGCGGGCCGAAGAGCGGCTTTTCCGCGCCCGCGTCGCGCAGCTCCACGAAAGCGGCGTCGGCCGGGGTCTCGCCTTTGGACGCGGCGTAGAGCCAGCAATAGAGCGGCAGCTGGACGCTGCCGATGCGCCGGGCCGCTTCCTCGAACAGGCCCGGATCGTCGGCCGGCCCGCGCCAGCGGGCGATGCGGCTCCAGAACCCTTCGTCGCCCCAGACGGCGACGGGCAGGGAGGGGACCGAGCCGGTCTTGTAGTCGAGGATGACGAGCCCCTCCTCGCGGCGGTCGAGACGGTCGGCCCGGCCGGCCAGCAGATAGGTCCGGCCGGCGGTTTCGAGGCTGGCGCCGAGTTCGGTTTCCAGCGCCAGGGGGGTGGTGCGCGGCATGGAGGCGGCCATGTGCATGAGCCGGGTCCGGCCGGCCCGCAGGAGCAGGAGCTGGCCGTCGGGCGGCAGGGCCTGGCAGGCCGGGCTCTGCCGCATCCGGGTTTCGTAGAGGTCGGCCAGGGCGGCGGCGTTTATGTCGGCCGCGTCGATATCCCGGCCGAGGGAGGCCGCGAAAAACTCCCGCAACACTTCGTGGACCACCTCGCCCACGGCCGCCCGGTCGCCTTCCTCGGCCACCTCGGCCAGGGGGGCCAGCGGCGAGAGGTAGCGGTAGAAAAACCGGAGCGGACAGGCGAGGTAGGTGTCGAAAAAGGTGGCCGAGAGCTTTTTGGTGGAGAGGTAGCTGTCGAGCCGTTCGGCCACGGCCGGGGACCGGGGCAGGGAGGCGTCGGCCGGGGGGATGGGGCAAAGGGGCAGGGTGATGAGCGACACCGGCGGCTCGCCCGGGGTCAGCACCCGGCCGAGGCGTTTTTCCTCCTCCCACAGAAGCTGCTCCACGTACCGGCTGCGCACGGGCTTGCTGTCCTCGAAGAGCCCGGCCCCGGGGGCCCCGGTCCGGTAGAAGACGGTTATTTCCTCGGCCCCGAAAAAGAGGCGATAGATGTTGTAGGCCGCGACCAGGTCGCGCTCCCGGGAATCGGGCAGGGCCAAAAGGCGGCGCAGGGTGTCCGGCAGCAGCGGCTCGTAGGGGGCCGAGCCCGGGAGCTTGTCCTCCACGGCGTCGAGGACGAAGACCCGGCGGAAGGAGAGGAGCCGGGTTTCGAGGACGCCCATGACCTGCAGGCCCGTCAACGGCTCGGCCTCGAAAGGCACGCGCTCGTCGGCCAGAAGACGCCGCAGGAGGGCGAAGAGCGTGGCCTGGGGCAGGACCGCGTCGGCCAGCCGGCCGCTGGTCAGGGCCGGGACCACGCCTGTGGCCAGCCGAAAGAGGCATTCGGCGTCGATCAGAAACCGCTCCCAGGCGTCGCCGGCATGGTCCGGGTCGAGGAGCAGCTCGCACAGCCCGGCCAGGGCGTTGCCGAGTGTCCGGGGCGTGTCCACGTCCGAAAAGCCCGTCAGGCAGGTGTGAAGGACCTGGCGGCACAGGGCCAGGGCCTCCGGATCGGGCGGCCCGTCCTCGCCCCCGATTTCCAGGGCCAGGGGATCGGCAAAGGCCCCGCCCTGGCGGAGTCCCGCCTCCAGGGTGTGAAAGAGGGCCCGCAAGGGCTCCTCCTCGCCGACGCGCAGCATCTTCAGGTAGGGGTGGCGCAGGAGGGCGACCAGGGTGCGCCAGTGGTAGCGGCCCGAGGCCAGCCGCGTCTCCTGGAGGGCCAGGATGGTTTCGAGGAGCCGGGCCAGGGATGAGCGGGCCAGGGGATAGCCCATGGAGATGTTCACGTCCTTTCGGGGCAGGATGTGGAGCACCGGGGACAGCAGGCCCGTGTCCGGCAGGACGATGGCCGTGTCTTCCAGGTCCTCGGCCTCGGCCAGACAGGTCTCCAGGGCTTTGAGTTGGGCGTGGAGGTCGTGGCCCTCGAAAAAGCGCAGCCGTTTGGAGGACAGGTTGGCGGTGGTGGCGTCGAGCATCAACGTCGGCCGGTCCGGGTCGCCCTTTTGCCGGCTGCGCCGCCGGCGGCCGCCCTGGAGGACCACGGCCCGGGCGTTCCAGTCCCCGAGCCAGCGTTTCTGCTCCAGGCAGGCGAAGTGGACCCGGCCGCCGGGATCGGCCAGGGCCGGGTCGCCGTGCCAGAGCATCTCCAGGCTGCCGCTGCGCCACAGGGCCTTGAAAAGGGCCTTTTCCGCGCCCGAGAGGACCGAGAAGCCGCAGGCGAAGACCCGGCGGCCGGCCAGGCGCTCGACCGCCACCTGGGCCTTCCCGGCGGCCAGGGACAGGCACAGGCCGGGCGTGGCCAGGCCCTCGGCCAGGAGGCGTTCTCGGTAGCGGGCGTGGATGGCCCCCAGGCGCGAGAGCAGGGCCGCGGCCGGCGGCAGGACCTGCCCTTCCAGGTAGTCCAGGTCCTTGCCCGGGATGTTGTGGCGGAAAAGCGCCTCCATGAGCTCGGCCAGTTCCAGGCCCCAGGGGAAAAACCGCGTCATGTCCAGGGGGAATTCCCCGGTCGCCTCGGCCTCGGGCGCGATCTCGCGCACGATGTCGTGGAGGAGCGACACCCGGTCGAGGACGTCGAGCATGACCGGCGGCGTCGGGGCGAGCGACGCGCCAAGGCTCGTCGCCCAGTCGCCGACGGCCGTTATCTCGGGCAAAAGGAGCGGTTTGGGCAGGCCCGGCATGGCGGCCAGCCGGTCGCACAAATGGCGGGCGGCCCGGCGCAGGGGGAAGATGACCAGGGTGTCCTGGAAATCGCCGCCGGTCTCGGCCACGAGGCGGTCGGCCACGCCGGCAAAGAACTCTTCGGTCCAGGGAATGACGCCCACGGGTTTCATGAACGGGCCTCCACGGGACGGCACTCCCGTCGGTCGAGGTAGACGAGGTGGCCGGCCGCCGGCAGGGCGGCCCGGCCGGGCAGGCGACGGGCCAGGTCGAGGTAGCGGGCCACCTGGGCGACGTGTTCCGGCTGGGCGTGGCCGGTCTTGAAGTCGATGACCACGGTTTCGGCCGGGCCGCAGAACAGGAGGTCCGGCCGCAGGCGCTCGCCGTCGTCGGTCAGAAGCTCGCGCTCGCAAAAGCCGGCGGCCAGGGCCTCCCGGCACTGGGGCAGCCCGGCCAGCCACACGAGCATGTCCGTGAATTCCCGGGTGAGACTGGACCGCAGGCCGGCGTCCAGGCGCTCGCCGCCAAGGGCCGTCAGCACGGCCCGGCGGGCGTCCGGTTCCGGGGCGGCCGGGTCGAACCCGGCCCGGGCGAAGCCCTCGGCCGCCAGGTGGGCCAGCTCGCCGCGCCGCTTTTCGGAAAAGCGCAGGGAGTCGCGGATGTCCCGGGCCACGTTGCGGTAGACCTTGAGGCGCGGCAGCCAGGCCATGGGCGGGCTGACGGCCTCGGCCCCGCCGGCCGGGGGCGGAAGCGGGGCGGCGCAGGCCCGGGGCGGCGGCGGGGGCAGGTCCGGCAGGTCGCCGAGGCGGATGGGCTCGCCGTCGGCCGGGTCCTGGCCGAAAGCGGCGAAAAGGAGGGCCAGGGCCTTGGGCAGGGGATAGCGGGCGTCCTCCCGGAGCTTGCCGTGGCCGGGCACGAAGGCGTGGAGCTCCACCTCGGGCCGGGTCCAGGCCACGTAGAGGAGGTGGACCTGCTCGGCCAGCTCATGGGCCCGGCGGCGGGCGTGGTCGGGCCCGAGTCCCGGCAGGTCCGGGGCCAGGACCTCGCCTTCCTCCAGGGTGGCGGTCACCAGCGGCGCTTCGCCGGTGCGGCCGGAGAAGTGGTGGAAGGGCACGACCACGGCCGGAAACTGCAGGCCCTTGGCCTTGTGCATGGTCAGGACGCGCACGGCCTCGACGTTTTCGGGCTGGGGCACCTTCTCGTCGTCCCCGAGCTCCCGCCAGAAATCGAGAAAGGCGGAAATGGACGTCCGGCCCCGGCTCTCGGCCAGATGGGCGATTTCGAGAAACCGGCGCAGGAAGGCCTCGTCCCCGGGCCGGCGCGTGAGCAGGCCGTAGCCGGTCACGATCTCGCGCAAAAGGTCATAGGGCGCGGCCAGCCCGGTCTGGCGCAGGTAGGGCCGGATGAACCGGGTCCAGGCCTCGGGCCAGCGGTCCCGGAAGGCCAGGGACAGGGAGCCCCGCCGGGGCAGGCGGCACAGCCACTCGGCAAGCTCGGTGCGGGAAATGCCCGAGAGGTCGCCGAAAAGCTCCTGCCCGGAGACAAAGGCCCAAAAGGACAGGCTGTCCGGCGGGTAGTCCAAAAAGGCCAGCATGGCGGCCAACTGGCGGATGAGCGGATGGTCGGCCAGCCGGAGGCTGTTTTCGGTCACAACCGGCATGCCGGCCTCGATCAGCCAGGTGGCCACCCGGGCGGCCTGCGGATTGGACCGGGTGAGGACGGCCACCCCGGCCGGGCCGTGGCGGGGCAAGAGCTCGGTCCGCAGGAGCCGGACCAGGGCCTCCCGGGCGGCGGCGTCGTATTCGCCCGACGAGGCGGCCGGCAGGGCCGTCACGCGCACGTGCCCGGCCGGGCCGGACCGGTCCGGGGGCAGGGACTGGGACGCGTCGGCAAAGGCCCGGGACAGCATGCCGGCAAGCTCGGGCACGGCCGCCTGGAGCTGGGGGCCAAGGAGGGCGGCGGCCACCTCCCGGGCCTTGGCCGGATCGGCCAGGGGGGCGAAAAAGCGGTTGTTGGCGGCGACCACCTCGGGCGCGCTTCGCCAGTTGACGGGCAGGGTCTGGCGGATGACCTCGGCGATGCGGGACAACTCGGCATCGGCCGGGGCGGCGTCGAAAAGGGCCGCGTCGCCGCCCCGCCAGCCGTAGATGGCCTGCTTGACGTCCCCGACCAGATAGAGGCTGCCGCCCCGGGCCAGACACTCGACGGAAAGCAGGCGCAGCACGTCCCACTGGGTGCGCGAGGTGTCCTGGAACTCGTCGATCAGGATGTGGGCCAGTCCGGCCCCGAGCCGGCACCAGGCGTCCGGCACGCCGAAATCGCCGGACAGCCGGCCGGCCACCAGCCGCGGCCACTGGGAATGGGGCAGGACGCGCATCTGGGTCAGGTAGGCCGGAAAATCCTCGCCGATGCGGGCGGCCAGGGCTCCGAACGGGGCCAGGCCCATGGCCGCCCGCAGGACCGGCAGCTCCCGGCCGCAGACGGCGTGGGCCTCGCGCAGGCTGTCGTAGAGCCGTTCCAGGTCCTCTCCGGCCATGTCCCGGCAGCCCTTCAGCAGACAGTCGGCCAGGCAGGCCTTGTCGGCAAAGGCCGAGCGGGGCGGGGCGTCTGTCTGGTCCGCGTCGCGGCACTTGCGCAAAAAGGCGAGGAAATTGGCGTGGGCCTTGGCCCCGGCCGCGTCCAGGGCGGCGAGCATGGCTCCGGCGGCGTTGGAAAGGCCGCCAAGGCGCCGTTCGAGCCCCAGGCGCAGGGCGTCGGCGTCGGCCGCATGGCCGAGCGGTTCGACCAGGAGGCGCCCGGCCACGGCCATGAGCCGCTCCCGGAACCGGTCCATGGGCAGAAAGCCGGTCACGCCCTGGAGCAGGGCGGCCTGGGCCTCGCCGAAGAGGCGGGACAGGGCCGGGTCCTCGGGCAGGCTGGCGGCCAGCCGATCGTAGAGGTCGGCGAGGATGGCCGAGTCGTCGAAGGCCGGCTCGAAGTCCGGACGCAGGCCGAGTTCCAGGGCGAAGGCCCGGGCCAGGAGGAAGAGGAGGCTGTCGATGGTGCGGATGTTCAGGCGCTCGGCGTGGATGAGCAGTTCTTCCAGTTCGTCGCGGGCCTTGGCCCTTGAGGCCGGGTCCGTGCCGCCAAGGCCAAGGGCCATGGTTTTCAAGCGGTGAAAGACCCGCTCGCGCATCTCGGCCGCGGCCTTGTTGGTGAAGGTCACGGCCATGATCTCGGGCAGGGCGTAGCCGGCCTCCAGGCTGTCGGCGCAGATGCGCGGCAGGTTGCCCTTGGTGCCAAGGGCCAACGCGATGAAACGTTCGGTCAGGGCATGGGTCTTGCCCGAGCCGGCCGAGGCCTTGACCTGGATCAGCATGATAATGCTCCTTGGAGCGTGGCAGTGTCCGCCAAAGCTATCCTCATGCCCCTGCCCCGGCAATCCCCCGGCCGGGAAGGCCGGTCGCCGGGCGGGGCGGCCGGAGGCGCCGGGCGGTGTGTTATTTTATGGCAGGCTTTTTGCTTGGTAACGCCTGCCCAGGTGTCTTTCCAGGCGGCGCGCAGGAGGATTCCCGCCGGCCGGCCGGGGCGGCGCGCCCGGGGCCGCCCCGGGGGAGCGCTGGCAGCGTCGGCCGGAACATAAGATGGAACAGCGTTTAACAAAGTCAAATGAACGTGGGCCGCGAGACGGGCCGAGGCGGAGAGGCCGATGAAGTCCAAGGCGATACCCCATATGATCCTGGCCGTGATCCTGGCGCTGGTGGCCGGGGTGCTGACCATCCGGTGGCTGGGGTCGGTGCGCGGCACCGGCGAGCCGGGCAAGCCCGCGGCCGAGACGAAAAAGATCGAGGTCCTGGTGGCCGCCCGGCCCCTGGCCAAGGGCGCGCGCCTGGACACCACCATGGTGCGCCTGAAGCCCTACGACCCCGAGGCCGCGCCCCTCGGGGCCATGCGGGACGCCTCGGAGGTCGTCGGCCGGGTGACGGCCCGGGAGATCTCCCAGGACGATCCCATCACCCCGGACAAGCTCCTGCCCAAGGGCGCGGCCGGCGGCGGCCTCGACGCCTCGGTGGAGCCCGGCAAGCGGGCCCTCACCGTCAAGGGCACCAAGGTCATGGGGTCCGGCGGGCTCATCACCCCGGGCTGCCGGGTGGACGTCCTGTCGACCTACAACCAGCCCGGCAAGGCCGACGAGAAAGTCACCAAGGTCATCCTGGAAAACATTCCGGTCCTGACCACCGGCACCGAGCGGGAGGTGCGGGTCGGCCAGGACGGCCGCGAGGAGCTGGCCAACACGGATTTCTTCACGCTCATGGTCACGCCCGAGGAGGCCGAGCGGCTGGCCCTGGCCTCGGACCTCGGCAACATGCACCTGGCCCTTCGAAAGCCCGGGGACGACGACGTGGTGGCCACCGCCGGCGCGGACGTGGCCAGAAGCCTCGACGCCTACGCCCTGGCCCCGACCCTGCCCCCGGCCGTGGCCGAAAGCGAACCCGCGCCGGCCGATGCCGGCTACAGCGTGGAGATCATCCGGGGCACCGAGCGCGAGCGGATCAAGCTCGACAGCCTGGGCGTCATGCCGGCCGAGGAGAAAAAACATGCGAACCCGTAAATCCTTCGGCCTGGGAACGCGCCTTCTGGCCTGGGTGCTGGTGGCCGGCCTGGCCTCGACGGGCTACGCCGCGCCGGCGGTCGTCGCGCCCGTGGCCGTGCGGTCGACGCCGAAACTCAGCCTGACCATCGGCAAGTCCGTGATCCTGCAAAGCGACGCGGACGTGTCCCGGGTCTCGGTGGCCCAGCCCGAGATCGCGGACTTCGTGCTGCTTTCGCCGCGCCAGGTCTACGTCACCGGCCGGGCCCCGGGCGTGACCAACCTGACCCTGTGGGACAAGGGCGACAAGATCCGCGCGGTCTACGACCTGGACGTGGCCCCGGACATCACCCGGCTCAAGAAAATGCTCCACGACGTGCTGCCCGGCGAACCCGGCATCGAGGTCCGGGCCAGCCAGGACGCCATCGCCCTGGCCGGCACGGTCCGCGACGCCGAGAACATGAAAAAGGCCCTGACCCTGGCCGAGGTCTATGCCCCCAAGAAGGTGGTCAACCTCATGGCCGTCGGCGGCGTGCAGCAGGTCATGCTCGAAGTGCGGGTGGCCGAGATGTCCAAGAGCGTGCTCAACCGCATGGGCATCAACCTGAACGCCATCGGCGACGGCAACTTCGCCTACACGCTGATCGGCGGCCTGACGTCCGTGGCCGGCAGCATGTTCAACATGGACGCCACCCAGAACGTCTACCAGTACATCACCATGACGGCCAAGGGCGCCGACGGCAACACGTCCTTCGACTCCTCCCCCATCCAGCTTTCCTACCGGGAGTTCAACCAGCCGAGCAACCGGGCCACGGCCACCATGAACCAGGGCACGGCCGTGGCCCGCTGGAACACCAACTGGGGCGGCGCCGGCAACACCGCCATGACGGCCGTCCTCGACGTGCTCAAGGAAAACGGGCTGGTCAAGATCCTGGCCGAGCCCAACCTGGTCTGCTTAAACGGCCAGACCGCCGACTTTCTGGCCGGCGGCCAGATCCCGGTGCCCGTGCCCTCGGGCCTTGGCACCACCAGCATCGAGTGGAAGGATTTCGGCGTGGGCCTCAAATTCACCCCGACCATCGTCGGCGGCGACCGCATCAACCTGCAGGTCCACCCCGAAGTGTCGGACCTCGACTACGCCCACGCCATCCAGCTCCAGGGTTCGACCATCCCGGCCATCAACACCCGGCGCACCTCCACCACCGTCGAGCTCAAAAACGGCCAGACCTTCGCCGTGGCCGGCATGCTCAAGGAAGAGGCCCGCAGCACCTTCGACAAGTACCCCGTGGTCGGCGACATCCCGATCCTCGGCAACCTGTTTAAAAGCTCGCAGTTCCAGAAGGACCAGACCGAGCTCGTCATCCTCATCACGGCCCACCTGGCCAAGCCGCTGGACAAGAAGGCCGTTTCCCTGCCCACGGATTCGGCCCACGAACCCGACGACCTGGAGTTTTTCCTCGGCATCCGCCGGGACGGCGGGCAGGCGACCCCGGCCGCCGGGCCCCTGGCCGTCAGCGGCGCGGCCCTCGACGGCGACTTCGGCCACGCCGTGCCCCAGGTGGCGACCGTTCGCGGCCGGAGCGAGGAATGAGGTCCCGGGACAACGCCCGCACCGCCGCCGGCCGCCCGCCGGCCGGACAGGAGGCTTCCATGAAGCGCGTTTGCTGGCTCCCCGCCCTGGCCCTGGCCGGGCTCCTGGCCGGCTGCCAGGCCGAGAAGGACACCAGTTGGGACTACGGCCGGTCGTTTCACGCCGTTTTCGAGAACCAGAAGCTCGATCCCTGCGCCGGTGACGGCAGTCCGGTGGTCGGCATGCCCGGGGAGAAGGCCGCCCTGGCCTATGACCGGTACGAAAAGGCCGAGCCGCCCAAGGAAGAGAATCCAGGCGGCTCGATCCTCCAATTCACCAGCAAGTAGCGGCCGCGCGGGAGGAGGGGGCATGCGGGACAAGTTGACGGTGTTCCTGGATATGGAGGCGTCGCCGGCGCGGCTGGTGTTCGAGGAGTGCCTGTCCGAGGACGGGGACTTCGAGGTTCTTGGCGACGGCGAGGAGTTCGCGGACCTGCTCGTGCGCGAACTCGACGCGGCGGGCGGCGAGGAGGAACTCGAGGCCGTGGCCGAGATCGTGGCCCGGCGCGGGGACCGGGAGGTCTTTCTGACCGCCGGGGCCTACGACACCGAGATCCTCATGCGGCTCATGCGTCAGGGCGTGCGCGAATTTTTCCCCCAGCCGGTCAGCCACGAGGAAGTGCGCATGGCCCTTTGGCGCTTAAAAGCCCGCCGGGAAAGCCGGCTTGGGCCGCGCGGCAGCAAGCAGGGCCGCATCGTGAACGTCTTCGGGGCCAAGGGCGGGGTCGGCACCACCACGCTGGCCGTCAACCTGGCCGCCGCCTGCCTGACCCACAAGCCCGGGGCCACCGTCGCCCTCATGGACATGAACCTGCCCTTCGGCGAGGCCCAGCTCTTTTTGGACATCGCGCCCAAGTACCACTGGGGCGAGGTCCTCGGAAACATCAGCCGGCTCGACGCCACCTATCTCATGAGCGTCATGTCGCGCCACGCCTCGGGGCTTTACCTCCTCGCCCCGCCAAGCCGCCTCGACGACCTGCAGATGGCCACCCCCGAAAACATCTCCAGGCTTCTTGACCTCATGCGCCAGGTCTTCGACACGGTGGTCATCGACCTCGGCATGTACCTGGACGAGATCACGCTCAAAGTCATGGACATCTCCGACGCCATCGTGCTCGTCGGCGTCCAGAACCTGGCCTGTCTGGCCAACGTCCGGCGCTTTCTCGACAACATCCGCCACGCCGAGGCCGGGCTCGACGAGAAACTCAAGATCGTGGTCAACCGCCACCTCGACGAAAGCGACCTGGTGGTGGAAGACATGGAAAAGGCCCTGGCCCTGCCGGTCTTCTGGCGGGTGCCAAACGACTACAAGACCACGCTGTCGGCCATCAACCAGGGCAAGACGCTCCTTGAAACCGCGCCCAAGGCCCCGGTCACCCGGTCCATAAGCGACCTGGCCCGGGCCCTGGCCCCGGCCCCAGACCCGGAGCGAAAAAAAGGCCTCTTTGGCCTGAAGCTCCTTTCCGGCCGCAAGGGGTGAGAAGATATGAAGATGCCTCCGGCGGCCGGGGGGGATCATCCCCCCCGGACCCCCTGGACGGAAGAAGGGAAGGGGGGTGTTGTGATGGTGGTTGGGGTATTGTAGTTTCAGGGCTGCAAGAATCAGATTGCCTGTAGGACAGACAGCCGCGCTCCCCTTTCGGGGGGTCCGGGGGGCATGATGCCCCCCGGCGGAGAGGTCCAGGAGAGGTGGCGCCTCTCCTGGCCGCCGGAGGCATAAAAGGAGCGACCTTCCTATGGAACGCGGCCGGCCGCCTTTGATGCGCCAGATGCAACGCCCCGGGGCTCCCGTCGAGAAGGAGCGCAAGGATCCGGGCGTGGCCCTGGACGAGTATTACGAGATCAAGACCCGCATCCACGACCGGCTGATCGACCTGATCGACCTTTCGCTCCTGGACACCATGGACGGCGCGTCGCTGGGGGCCGAGATCGGGAAGCTCGTGGAGCGGCTTTTGCGCGACGAGTTCAGCCAGACCCCGCTCAACCAGGTGGAGCGGGAGCGGCTCATCAGCGAAGTCAAGGACGAGATGCTCGGGCTTGGACCGCTGGAGCCGTTCTTGAAGGACCAGACCATAAATGACATCCTGGTCAACTCCTTCCGGCAGATCTACGTGGAACGGTCGGGCAAGCTGGTCTTGACCGAGTCGCGCTTCAAGGACAACGAGCACTTAAAAAAGATCATCGACCGCATCGTGTCCAAGGTCGGCCGGCGGGTGGACGAGTCCTCGCCCATGGTCGACGCCAGGCTCCCGGACGGCTCGCGCGTCAACGCCATCATCCCGCCCCTGGCCATTGACGGGCCCGCCCTGTCCATCCGGAAATTCGCCAAGGACAAGCTGACCATCGAGGACCTGATCCATTTTCGGGCCATGACCCGGGACATTGCCGACGTGCTCCAGGGCATTGTCCTGGCCCGGCTCAATATTCTTATTTCCGGCGGCACGGGCACGGGCAAGACCACCATGCTCAACTGCCTCTCGGGGTTCATTCCCCACGACGAGCGCATCGTGACCGTGGAGGACGCGGCCGAACTCCAGCTCAAGCAGGACCACGTGGTCAGGCTCGAATCCCGGCCGCCCAACATCGAGGGCCGGGGCGAGGTCACCCAGCGCGACCTGGTCAGAAACTGCCTGCGCATGCGCCCGGACCGGATCATCGTCGGCGAGGTGCGCGGCGCCGAGGCCCTCGACATGCTCCAGGCCATGAACACCGGCCACGACGGATCCCTGGCCACGCTCCACGCCAACACTCCCCGCGACGCCCTCATGCGTCTGGAAACGCTCGTCGCCATGGCCGGGCTCGCCATTTCGCCCCTGTCCCTCAAGCGCTACATCGCCTCGGCCGTGGACGTCATCATCCAGATCTCGCGCTTTTCCGACGGCAGCAGGAAGCTCGTCAGCTTCCAGGAGCTGACCGGCATGGAAGGCGAGGTCATCACCATGCAGGAGATTTTCGCCTTCGAGCAACGGGGGATGGCGGCCGACGGCAAGGTCAAGGGCGTGTTCATGGCCCGGGGCATCCGGCCGAAGTTCGCGGCCAGGTTCGAGGCCAAGGGCATCCGCGTGCCAGACGGCATCTTCGATCCGCGCAACGTGGTCGAGAGCTGAAGCCGGACGGAGGCAACGACCATGCAACTGCGCCAGTCCGCCGCACCGTAAGGGGAACGCCATGTCCGACGGACTGCCGAACATCCTGTCCCTGGCCTTGCTGCTGTCCCTGGTCTACCTCTTCGTGGCCGTGGTCCTGGTCATCCGGCGGCTGACCGACACCAGCGGCAAGGAAATGGCCCGGCGTCTCGAACAGTTGGCCCAGGGCAAGGGCCTTGGCGCGGATTTCGCCGGCGACATCGTCAAAAAGCACGAGATGAGCGGCCTGCGCTGGCTCGACGTGTTCCTGTCGCGCCAGGCCTGGAGCCGGCGCATGGACCGGATGCTCGACCAGGCCGACATCGAGGCGCCTCTCGGCCTTTTCGTGCTCCTGTCCCTGGTCTTCGGCGTCACGGGCTACGTGGCCGCCTCCCTCTACCTCGGCAATTTCCTGGCCCGGGTGGCCATCGGATTCGCGCTCGGGGTCCTGCCGTTCAAGTGGATCGCCATGCGAAAGGCCAAGCGCATGGCCGCTTTTGAAACCCAGTTGCCCGAGGCCCTGGAGCTGGTGGGTCGGGCCTTGAAGGCCGGGCACACCTTTTCGAGCGGCATGGGCATGGTGGTCAGCGAATTTGCCGAGCCCATCCGGGGCGAGTTCCAAAAGACCATGGAAGAGGTCAACTTCGGCATGGGCGTGACCGTCGCCCTCGACAACCTGATGGAGCGGGTGGACTGCCCGGACCTCAACTTCTTCGTCATCTCGGTCAAGATCCAGAACGAGACCGGCGGCAACCTGGCCGAGATCGTGGAGAACATCGCCTGGCTCATCCGCGAGCGCATAAAGCTCAAGGGCCGCATCCGGGTGCTCTCGGCCGAGGGCCGCATGGCGGCCTGGGTTTTGTGCCTGCTGCCGTTTTTCGTGTGCGGGGCCGTGCAGATGTTAAACCCCGGCTACCTGAACCTGCTTTTCACCGAAGCCCTTGGCCGGTTCTTCCTCTATCTGGTGGCCGGGCTCATGACCCTCGGCGTCCTGGTCATCCGCAAGATGGTCCGGATCGATGTCTAGTGTGGCGTCCAGAGAAAAAGTGGATACGTTGTAATGCATAAGTCGATAAGTATTTTTTCTTGAGTAAATACCGGCGTGTTTTTCAAGGGTTCCAACACGAGGAGGACCGGCCATGCTCCTGTTCGCCATAACGCTTTGCGTCGCGGCCAGCGTCGGGCTTTTCGCCTACGCGGTCGGCGCCATGCGGGAGGAGCGCCGCCGCCGGCGGGAATTCGCCGTCCGGGCCATGGCCGTGCTCCATCCCGCCGGCGGGCCGGGCGGGGAGGCCCTTGGCCGGCCGGGTCTGGTCGGCTGGCTGATCGGGCTGGGCCAGGGGCTGGCCACCCGGTTCGGCGAGGCCGTCAAGCCCAAGGAGGCCAAAGAGCTTTCCAAGACGCGGGCAAACCTTGTCCACGCGGGCTTTCGCCAGCCCGGGGCGGTGGAGATCTACTGGGGCATCAAGGCCGGGGCCGGGCTGGTCGGGCTGGTGGTCGGCGCGCTTTTGGCCCTGTCCGGCCGGCTACCCGGCCAGTACAAGATGTTCGTGGCCCTGGCCTGCGTGGCCGGCGGCTTCTACCTGCCGGGCCTTCTCCTCGACGCCCGGGTGAAAAAGCGGCAAAAGGCCATCCAGCGCGGTCTGCCCGATGCCCTGGACCTGCTCGTCGTCTGCGTGGAGGCCGGCATGGGGCTTGACGCCGCCATCTACCGGGTCTGCGTCGAAATGGCCTCCAAGGAGCCGGTTTTAAGTTCCGAGCTGCGGCTGCTGACGCTGGAGCTGCGGGCCGGCAAGTCCCGGCGCGAGGCCCTTAAAAACCTGTCGTCCCGCATCGGCCTCGAGGACATGGGGAGCCTTGTGGCCATGCTGATCCAGACCGACATGTTCGGCACCTCCATCGCCCAGACCCTTCGCGTCTACGCCGACTCCATGCGGACCAAACGGTTCCAGCTGGCCGAGGAGCTGGCGGCCAAGCTGCCGGTCAAGCTTCTTTTCCCGCTCATTTTCTTTATCTTTCCGACGCTTCTGATCGTGATCCTGGGGCCGGCCGTCATAAGCCTCATGAAGATGTTCGGGGGGATAGCCCATTGAGCCGGTGGAAACGCCGCAGCCGGTCGGCCGCGGCGTGCCGGGCGAACGCAGCGCACGGCGCGGACGCGCCGGGGAGGGGAAGGGCATGGCCGCTGCCGGCGAGGTGATGCGCTCCGTCAGGGAGACCCAGTCTGGCGTGCGCGAGGCCCTGGATTCCTTTTCGGGCGGGGCGGCCTCGGCCGGGAAGGCGGCCTCGGGGCTGTCGGATTTCTTCCACAGGCCGGAAAACCTGCTGGCCTTGGCCGTGTGCGTCATGGCCGTGGCCGGCCTCTATTCGCTGTTGCGTTCGGAAAACATCATCCCCTCGGCCAGGACCCAGGCGGGAAGCCTCTTTGGCACCTTCCTGGCCCGGCGCCTGGCCCTCCGCGTCATCTTCTTCCTCGTGGTCGCCGCCTTCGGCCTGGCCCTGGCCACGGGCCGGCTGGCCGGCCTGGCCGAGATCTTCCGAAACTTCTTCTAGTGTCGCGTCCCGGACGCACCAAGGTCCCTGGGCATGGCGGACGGCGTCCGCCATGCCCAGGGACCTTGTCGCGTGAAACGGGCGGCGCACCCGCCTTGTCCCCACACCCGTTCGGGCGTCCTGGCGCCCCTCCTGTCCGGCCGGGAGCTACTCTCGATAGGGCCGGTATTGCAGGAGGATCTTGTCCGTCACGGTCTGGCGCAGGGCGGCGATGTCGCTGTCGCTGGCCATGGTTTCGCTGGCGGCCAGGGCGTCGGCCGCGTTCTCGAAGCCCGCGTCCCGGGCCGCGGCGTCGAACTTGGCGTCCCAGACGTCGGGCTGGTCCCGGGAGGTGGCGACGTAGTCGCCGGCGCTGACCAGGGCGAGGTAGGATTGGTAGAATTTGACGAGGTTGTCCTTGGTCGTGGCGGCTCCGGCCGTTCCGGCCCAAAGGAGCAGGACGAGACAGACGGGGGCCAGGCGGATTTTCTTCATGACGGGTTCCTTCGCCGCGATCCGGCCGGACCGGCCTGGGCCGGGCTGGATCGTTAGGCCGGGTTGCGTGTTCACCAGGGCTCGGAGGCCCTTTTGGCCGAGGCCGTAAGGACCAGGTTGTCGAAAAACGGCTGCATCATGGGAGTGACCGCCTTGTAGGTGTAGCTGAGCCTGACCTCGAAAGGGGTGCAGGGCGTCACCTTGCAGGTGGTGGTCGTGGCCGGGCTCAAGGTCAGGACGGGCGGGACCGCGCCCTGGCTGCCGGTCTGGGTGACGGCGGGGAGCAGGCCCTCCTGGTCCATGTACTGCTCGGCCGAGTCCTTCGTGGTCTGGTGCGTGGCCGCGTCCCGGGCGATGGCGGTCACGGCGCTGTCCAGGGTGATCTGGATGCGCAGGATGTTGGCGATCTCGATGATGCCGAAAAGCATCATGAGGAGCACCGGCAGCACGAGGGCCAGTTCCACGGCCGTGGAACCCGTTTCGGCCCTTGCCCGGGCCTGGGTGCTGCGAGGTGTCGATGCCATGGCCTTGGTCCCTTCTACGGCGTGCCGGTGGTGGCTTCCTTCTTGGTCATGAGCCGCTGGCCGAGCTGCTGCCCGATCTTCTTGAACATGTCCTGGATGCCGGTGCTCGACGGCGCGTCGTAGTAGTGGTCCGTGGTGCCGGGCTTGGACGAGGCGATCTTCTGCATGAGGCTCTTGTCCGTGGCGTCGGAAGCGCCAAAGCGCACGGAGAAGATCTCCACCGGGTAGTTGAGGTCGTTTTTGGCGGCATCGGCCTCGTCGAGCACGAACTGGTTGAGCTTGCCGCCGTCCTTGCAGTCCGGGATCTGGGCCAGGGTGGCCGTGGCCGTGGACAGGGTGGCGTAGGGCGAGGTGGCGGTGTCGGGCTTGAGCCCCTGGCCGAAGTAGGCGTTGGTCCAGTAGGTGTTGACGGTCTTGGAGGCCGAGGCGAAGTTCCCGCCGCAGCGGCCGTCCTCGGTGTCGCCGTCGGTCAGGACGATCATGATCTTGCGCACCTTCTTGTCCGTGCTGCCCTCGACATAGGGCGCCTCGGGCGAGAGCACCTTGCGTCCCCACTTGATGCCCTCGGAAATGAGCGTGCCCGAGGTGACGGCCCCGGCGTTTATGGCCTCGATGTTGTTGAGGATGGTGTTCTTGTCCGAGGACAGGGCCCGGATCGGGGACATGCCGGAGCAGGTCTTGTCCGTGAAGGTGCTGACCCCGCTTAACGTGTAGCCGTAGAAGATGTTGGTACTGGTCGCGGTCCGACTGTATTCGACCTTGAGCTTGCCGGTGTTGAGGGTGCCGTCGGCGTTGCGGCAACCCGGGCCCACACCGTCGGGGTTGCGCTCGGCCGTGACCGGGTCGCTGCCGTCGATGCGGACCTTGCCCTGGAAGGGGACGAGCCCGATCTTCGACCGGGTCGAGGACGTCGAGGCCGGCATGATCAGGTTGACCAGGTCCCTGGCCGCGTCCTTGGCGCTGTCGATGGGCGAGCCCTTCATGCTGCCGGTGCTGTCGAGGACCAGGACCAGCTCGATGTCGTTGTACCCGGCGCAGGCCTCGGCCGTGACCGTGGTGTCCCCGATGCCGATGACCTTGGTGAGCGTCATGTCCACGTTGGCCTTTGCGTCCACGCACACGCTGCGCGTCGCGCCGCCGGAGGTGACCTGGATGTCCGTGGCGTCGGGATCGTTCAGGGCCAGGTTGGCCGTCACCGCGGCCTTGACCTTGCCGTTGGTGACGTCCGGGTCGTCGGGCAACTGGAGGCTGCCGGCCAGGGCGGCCGCGTCCACGGCGTTTTGCAGCTGGTTGTGGGCCACGTAGACGCGGCTTAGGTCCACGGCCACGCCGGCCGCGGCCATGGTGCCGACCAGGGCCGCGGCGATGATGACGCTCGACGCCCCCTGGGCGTTGCCGCCCTCAGTTGGCGGCCGGCAGGGCCATGACGGTCTTTGACGACAGTGTGAGCGGAGTCGAGCCCATAATATTGAAAGGATTCGGGTTCCCTTGCGCGTCGCTGGCGTTGGCGAAATAGGGCTTGAAGGCATGTTCCACCTGCACGGTTACGTTGTTTTGGCTGTCGCGGGGGGTGATGTTCACGGTCGGCGCCTCGCCGTCCACGGTCGATGTGCCGTCGGCCTTCTGGAAAAGGCTCTGGACGTAGTCGTTCACGCCGCTGGTGTCGCCGTTTTGGCGCGCCAGCATCCGCGCGCCCTCCATGGAGGCGTTTTGCAGCTGGGAATACTCGGTCAGGGCCTTGGTCGCCTCGACCAGCACCAGGAGCAGGGGAACGAGGAGCAGCATGCCGATGGCCATTTCCACGGCGGCGATGCCTCGTTGGTCGGATAAAAAGGACTTCATGGCGCTTTTCTCGGGCGTTGCGTCAGCCGCAACTTTTTTCGATTTTTTCCCGGGGACTTGGAAGAATCATGCCAGGCGGACGGCGTTGGCTTCTTCCTGGCCCTCTCTTTGGAATCGTTTTTATTCCAGGCGGTTGGCGGCGACCGTTGCGGCCGGGTCCGACCCCGGCCGGTCCGTGGTCCACGAATCATGGACAGGCCCGTCAAAAGGGGCGCTTTGGCGTCCCCTGGGCGGCCGCGCAATCCACAAACCCTGGACGCCGGCCGGCCGGGGGCCGTGTTTACCCTCCCCGCCGGCTCTGCTATGTTCGCCGGGCGCAAGGGGGGGCCGGTGAAAGGATGTTTGCGGGCGGCGGTTGCCGCATTGGCATTGGCCGTTTGTCTGGCCGGACTGGCCGGCTGCGGCGGGTCCCGGGGCCGGGTCAAGTCCGATCCGGCCGGCAAGACCGGGGCGGCCGCCGTGGCCGCCGGCGACGCGGCCCTGGCGGCCGGGGACAGGAACGAAGCGGCGCGCCAGTATATCGCGGCCTTCAAATCCGGCGCCGATCCGGCCACGGTCCACACCCGCCTGGGCGACCTGTCCCTTGGCGGCGGCGATTTCGCCCAGGCCAGGCTGGCCTACCAGCAGGCGCTCAAGGCCAACCCCAAATCCGCGGCCGCCCTGCAGGGGCTCGGCTTCGCCCTCTATCTCGGCGGGGCCAGGGAGCCGGCGGCCGAGGCCCTGGCCCAGGCCCTGGACCGCGACCCGTCGCTGGCCCGGGCCGCCGCCCTGCTCGGGACCATCGAGAACCGGGAGGGCCGGCCCGAGGCCGCCCTGGCCGTGTACGACAAGTTTCTCGCCGTGGCCTTTGATCCGGACGTGGAAAACAACCGGGGCATCTCGCTCATGCTCCTTGGGCGCCCCGAGGACGCGGCCGCCGCCTTCCGCCGGGCCGGGGCCGCCAAAAAGTCCCCCAAGATCGCCAACAACCTGGGGCTCGCCCTGTGCCGGCTTGGCCGGTACGACGAGGCGTATGCCGTCTTTGCCGCAGCGGCCACGGAGTCGGCCGCGCTCAACAACGTCGGCGTGTGCTACATGGAGGCGGGAAACAAGGCCAAGGCCCAGGAATATCTGGAGCGGGCCATCGCTTCCAACCCGCGCTTCTATCCCCTGGCCCACGACAACCTGACCCGCCTGTCCACCATGGAAGAGGTCAACCTGCCGGCTCCGGCCGCGCTCCAGCCGGAACTGCCGAAGCCGGCCCCGACTCCGGCGGCTTCGCAACCGGCCCCGGCCACTCCGGTTGCCCCGGCCCCCGGTCCGGCCGCTGCGGTTCAAGCCCCGGCCGCCTCGACTTCCGTACCGGCGACAGCGCCCCCGGCCGCGCCGGCCACGGCCCCCGTGGCCCCAACGTCGGCCCCGGCGCCCCGTGCCCCGGGCACCCCGGTGCCGTTCCAGCCGGCCCCGGCGCAACCGGCGCCGGCCGCGGCCGCCAAGCCCGGGCCGGCCAAGGCGAAATCCGCCGCGCCGGCCCGGATTCCCTCGGCTTCCGATCGTTCCGACCGGTCCGAAATGCCCTAGGGTGGCGTGGGCTAAAAAATATGTTGTTATTTTTTAGAAAAAATAATTATTTTAATATGTTGTTCTCGAAATTCGCAGGCACGAATTTCGAGAACGCGACACGAGGCCGGTCCACGGCCGCCGCCGCGCCGTAGACCGGGCCGCAACAGGACAAGGGGAAGCGCCATGGCGGCACCCGCCGCGACAATCGCGCCCATGCGCCTTCTGGTGGCCGACGACGAGCCGCGCATCCTCGATCTTTTCACCGAGATCCTGGCCCCGCAGGACGATTTTTTCGACGGCCTCGACGGCCTTGGCGGCCTTGGCGGCCTGGACGGCGCAGCCGCCGCGTCCAAGGAAGCCCGGTTCGAACTGACGCTGTGCCGCCAGGGCGAGGAGGCCGTGGCCGCCGTGGCCGAGGCCGGCCGCGAACACCGGCCCTTTGCCGCCGCCTTCCTCGACGTCCGCATGCCGCCCGGGCGCGGCGGACTGGTCGCGGCCGAGGCGATCCGGGCCATGGACCCCTGGATCCAGATCGTGGTGGTCACGGCCTTCACCGACATCGATCCGGCCACCATCGCCAGCCGGGTGCCGCCGGCCGACAAGCTCCTCTATATCCAAAAGCCCTTCCATCCCCAGGAAATCCGCCAGTTCGCCACCTCGCTTGGCGCCAAGTGGCGGGCCGAGCGCGATTTCCAGGCCCTCAAAAACCGCCTCGAAACCAGGGTCTCGGAGCGGACCGCGGCGCTTGCCAGCGCCAACCGCCGGCTGACCCGGGAGATGGAGGAACGCGAGCGGGTCACCAAACTCATCGTCGCGGCCAAGCGCGAGTGGGAGGGCACCTTCGATTCGGTCCAGGACATGGTCGTGGTCATCGACCGCCAGTGCAAGGTCCGCCGTCTGAATCTGGCCATGGCCCACCGCCTGGGCCTGCCGCCCAAGGACGTGGTCGGCCGGGAGTGCTCGTTTCTCTTCGACCTGCCGGACCGCCCCGGCGAACGCTCGGACGAGATCCTGGCCATGACCGACGGCCGCTACCATTCCCGGGAAATTTCCATCCCCAGGCTTCGCGGCGAATTTTTGATCACCGCCTCGCCGCTCACCCACGCCGACGACGCGCCGCTCGGCACGGTCTTCGTGGCCCACGACGTCACGGAGCGCAAAAACCTGGAGATGCGGCTGCGCCAGAGCCAGAAAATGGAGGCCATCGGCACGCTGGCCGGCGGCATCGCCCACGATTTCAACAACATCCTCGGCATCATCATGGGCTTTGCCGAGATGATCGAGGCCGAGGCCGAACAGGACGGCAGCCTTGCCCGCCGGGTGGACCACATCCTGTCGGCCTGCCGCCGGGCCAGGGACCTGGTGCTCCAGATCCTGACGTTCAGCCGCCAAAACGACCAGGAGGCCACGCCGCTCCATGTCGGGCCGCTGGTCAAGGAAACCCTCAAACTCATCCGGGCCACCGTGCCCAACACCATCGCCCTGGTGGAATCCATCCGCCCCGGCCGCGACACCATCCTGGCCGAGCCCACCCAGATCCAGCAGATCCTCATGAACCTGTGCGCCAATGCGGCCCACGCCATGCGCGAGACCGGCGGCGTGCTCGAAGTGGGGCTGGAGGAGGCGCCCGCCGGCCTGTGTCCCATTCCCGGCGAGGCCAATCCCGGCGAGTGCCTGCGCCTTTGGGTCCGCGACACCGGCCCGGGCATCGGCCCGGACATCCTGGAGCGGGTTTTCGATCCCTTTTTCACTACCAAAAAGCCCGGCGAAGGCACGGGCATGGGCCTGTCCGTGGCCCACGGCGTGGTCCGCAAGTATCACGGCGACATCAAGGTCAAAAGCGACCCCGGCCAGGGCGCGCTCTTCGACGTCTACCTGCCCCTGGCCCAGGACGCCGGCAAGGCGGCCACGGTCCCCGAACCGCGTCCCGCCATGGGCCGGGGACGCGTTCTCCTCGTGGACGACGAGGAGGCGTTGGCCGAGATCGGCCGGGAACTGATCGAATCCCTTGGCTACCGGGCCCGGGCCGAAACAGATCCCCGGCAGGCCCTGGCCGCCATCCGCGACGATCCCGCCGCCTTCGACCTCCTGATCACCGACCAGAACATGCCCGGCATGACCGGCGCGGACCTGGCCCGGGAAGTCCTGGCCGTCTGCCCCGGCCTGCCTGTCCTCATGCTCACCGGCTTCAGCGAGACCATGAGCAAGGAAGGCGCCAGGGGCATCGGCATCCGCGACCTGCTCCTGAAACCCATCTTGCGTCGCGACCTGGCCGCCGCCATCGAGGCGGCGCTCCGCGAAGGCGGTGCGGGCGGGGGCGGGGACGGGGGGATGCCTCCGGCGGCCGGGAGGGGATGATCCCCTCCCGGACCCTCCCCAACGGGGTGGGCGGGAGCCTTGGCGGCAACGTCGGGCGGCGGGGCATCGACGTCTGTTGGCGCAATCGGGCCGGCGACACTGGCCGCAAATCCGGAAAGCCACGCCGGCCCGATTGCGCCAACATGGTGCGCCGGCGGCGAAGCGCCGCAAGGAAGAAATGAAACGCGGACGGCCGCAGGTTAAACACCAGAAACAACCCCCGATTTATCCAGGGGGTCCGGGGGGATGATCCCCCCCCGGCCGCCGGAGGCATCTTCCTCATGTTTGAACGTAATCCCATCGGCTACGTAGCGTCCGTGGAGGGCGCGGAGGTGACGGTGGTGCTCACCGCCGGGGCGGCCGGGGCGGCCGGGGTCGGCGACATGGTGGTGATCCCGTCCGAGCGGTCCATGGTCTTTGGGCTGGTGCAGGCGCTTTTGACGGAAGCGGGGCAGGGAGGCGAGGGACGGCATGTGGCGCGGCTGGCGCTTCTGGGCGAGAGCCTTGGGCCCGAGACCGACGAGTTCGTGTTCCAGCGGGGCGTGTCGGTCAGCCCCCGGCTCGGGGCGGTGGTGCGGCAGGCGGTGACCGAGGATCTGTCGCGCATCTACGCCAAGCCGGCCAAATCGAGCGTGCGGATCGGGGCTCTGCACCAGGACGCGGCCGTGCCGGCCTACATGGTGGTGGACGATTTTCTGGGCAAGCACTTCGCGGTCCTCGGCACCACCGGTTCGGGCAAGTCCTGCACCGTGGCCGTGCTCCTGCGGTCCGTGCTCTCGGCCCACGCCAACGGGCATATCGTGCTGCTCGACCCCCACGACGAGTACGCCCATGCCTTTGGCGACCTGGCCGAGTCGGTCTCGCCGGACAACCTGGTCCTGCCGTACTGGCTCTTGGATTTCGAGGAGATGGCGCAGGTCTTTTGCAGCGGCGAGCAGCCCTACCGGGAGGTGGAGGCCAATATCCTAAAGGACTGCGTGGTGGCGGCCAAGGCCGAGTTCCTGCGCGGCCTTGGCGCGGACGACGGGGCCCTCACCATCGACACGCCGGTCCCCTACCGGCTGGCCCGGGTGATCGAGCTCTTGAAGGTCGGCATGGGCCGGCTGGACAAGCCCGAGAACTCCGTGCCCTACCTGCGCCTGACCGCCCGGATGGACGCCCTGCGCCGGGACCGGCGGTTCGGCTTCATGTTCGGCCAACTGACCGTCGAGGACAGCATGGCCGGGGTTTTGGCCCGGTATCTGCGCCTGCCGGCCGATGGCCGGCCGCTGACCATCTTCAACCTGGCCGGGGTGCCGGCCGAGATCGTGGACGTGGTGGTTTCGGTCCTGTGCCGGCTGATCTTCGATTTCGCGCTCTGGACCGAGCGGGGGCGCGGCGTGCCGGTCCTGCTCGTGTGCGAGGAGGCGCACCGCTACGTGCCGCGCGATTCGGCCGCCGCCTTTGCCCCGACCCGCCGGGCCCTCTCGCGCATCGCCAAGGAGGGCCGCAAGTACGGCGTGTCCTTGGGGCTCGTGACCCAGCGGCCGTCGGAGATTTCCGAAACCGTGCTGTCCCAGGTCAATACGCTCGTTTCCCTGCGCATGAGCAACGAGCAGGACCAGCTTTTCGTGCGCCGGGCCATGCCGGAGAACGCGGCCGGGCTCCTGGCCGCCCTGCCGGCGCTTCGCACCCAGGAGGCGGTGGTGGTCGGCGAGGGCGTGCCGGTGCCCATGCGCATCCGGCTGCGCGATCTCGGCGACAATGAGCGGCCGCGAAGCGACACGGCGCGGTTTTCCGACGTCTGGGCCACGCCGTGTAACGACAAGGGGTTCATTGCCGACACCATCGATCGATGGCGCCGGCAGGTTCGTTGACCCTTTCTTGTCAAGCCTTGACGAACCGGGTACGGGGTTTAGGTAAGTGAGCGCCATAGCGCGAAGGAGCCTTGCGCATGCATGTTTCATTTCCGGCCGCCGCCTTGTTCGTGGGCGTGCTGGCCGGATCGGCCCTGGCCGCCGGGCCGAAAATCGTTTCCAGTCCCATGCCGTCAACGGAAATCCACGGGGTGACCCTGCCCGATCCCGTGGCCGCGGCCAAACGGGACGCCTCGCTGCACCAGGCCGGGTACAAGTTCGCCGACAAAAAGGCCGTGGGCTGCCGCTATCCGGCCGTGATCGAGGACGGGAAGCTGATTCGGCTGGTCAACAGCTACAGCCGCAAAAACGGCCTCGACCCGAGGCTGGTCTACGCGCTCATCGAACAGGAGTCGCGGTTTAACGCCTGCGCCGTCTCGCCCAAGGGGGCGCAGGGGCTCATGCAGATCATGCCCGACACCCAGAAGCTTTTGGGCCTGACCGAGCCCTTCGACCCCGAGCGCAACATCGCGGCCGGCACCAAGTATTTGAAAGCCATGCTCGACCAGTTCCAGACCGAGGTCCAGGCCCTGGCCGCCTACAACGCCGGTCCCGGGGCCGTGGCCAAGCACGGCGGCGTGCCGCCCTACGACGAGACCAAGGATTACGTGCTCAAGGTCGTGGACCGCTATTTCTTCCTGCGCCTGCGCTACCCGGCCGAGGGCATCGGCGTCATCCACCAGAAGCTGGCCGCCAGCGAGGAGCCGCGCCCGGCCGCCATGGAGAAGCCATGAGCCATGACGCCATCGATCCCACGTGCGTAGTGCCCCAGGTCCGGCCCAAAGCGGCCCGGGCGGCCGGCCAGGCCGAGGCCGTGCCGGCCGCCCCGGGCCGGCTTTCCAGAGGCTGAACCATGTCCCTGCTGGTCGTCTCGCGCCTGCGCGCAGGCGGGGTCATCCCCACCTACCAGTGCCAAAGCGCCTGTCCGCACTGCCTCTACCGGGGCGGGCCGTCCCGGGCGGCCGAATACCTGGACCGGGAGACGGCCGGGACGCTTTTCGCCAAGGCCCTGGAACTGGGGGCCACGGCCATGCACGTCGGCGGCGGGGAGCCGCTGGCCGATCCGCTGGGCCTGGCCGGGGTGCTGGCCGCGGCGGCCGAAACGGGCATGCCCATCGAATACGTGGAAACGAGCGGGTCCTGGTACGACGACCCGGACGAAGCCCGGGAGCTTCTGGCCGAGCTGCGGGACATGGGGCTTTCGCGCCTGCTCGTGTCCATAAGCCCCATGCACAACGGGTTCGTTCCGCTGCGAAAGACGCTCGGCGTTCTGGAGGCGGCGCGGCTGGCCGGGGTGGCGGTCCTGCCCTGGCAGGAGCATTTTCTGGACGACCTGCAGGTTTTTGACCCGGACACGACCCATCCGTTCCGGGAATACCTCGCGAAATTCGGGCCGGACTATCCGGCCGCCATCCTGGGGCGGACCTGGATCCACCAGGGCGGCCGGGCCTTCGATCTCTTCGCCCCGGTCCTTGGCCGGCGGCCCGTGGAGGCGATCCTGGCCGCGGCCTCCCCGGACTGCCGGGCCGAACTGACCGACACCGGCCATTTCCACCTGGACCTCTACGGCGACTACGTGCCGGGCCTGTGCTCGGGGCTGGCCCTGCGGGCGGCCGACCTCGGGGCCCCGCTCGATCCCGAGCGCTATCCCATCCTCTGCACCCTGGCCGGCTCCGGCATCCAGGGCCTTTTCGACTACGCCGCCGGCCTCGAAGGCTACACGGCCCGGGCCGAGGGCTACGTCAACAAGTGCGAACTGTGCCAGGACATCCGCCAGCACCTGTCCTGCCGGGGCTGGTTCGAGTCCACGGAACTTGCGCCCGCGGAATTTTACGCCACGCCCTAGGCGGTCTTCGTTTTTTTCCAGTACGGGTGGGCCAGGTCCTCGAAGGCGGACAAGGCCGCCGTCGAGCCGTCGCCCACGGCCGTGGCGATCTGGCGCGCCCCGCCGGTCACGTCCCCGGCCGCGTAGATGCGCGGGATCGAGGTCCGCTTGCCCCGGTCCGTCTGGATAAAGCCGTCGGCGTCAAGCGTCAGCCCAAGTTCCTCGGCAAGCCCGGTGTTGGGGGACAGGCCCACGGCCACGAACACCGCGTCCACCGGCATCTCCCGCTCCGATCCGTCCGTCAGGTTTCGTATCCGCACGGCCGTGACCTTGTTCTCGTCGCCCTTTATTTCCGTGACCACCGTGTTCATGAGGGTGGGCACGCCTTCCTTGGCCAGGGCGTCCTGCAAGTGCTTTTCGGCCCGGAAGGCGTCGCGGCGGTGGATGACGGTCACGTCCACGCCGAGGTTTTTGAGGTGCAGGGCGTCGGTCATGGCCGTGTTGCCGCCGCCGACCACCACGGCCTTTTTCTCCCGGTAGAGATAGCCGTCGCAGGTGGAGCAGTAGCTGACGCCAAAGCCGAAGTAGCGGTCCTCGCCCGGGGCCCCGATCTTTTTCCAGGTCGCCCCGGTGGACAGGATGAGCCCCTTGGCCACGTACACCGCCCGGTCGGTGTAGACCTCCACGTGCTTGCCGATCTTGACCTCGACGATGCCCTCGCCCTCGTGGATCTCGGCGTAGGCCCGGGCCTGCTCGGCGATCATCTCCATGAGCCGCTTGCCCGGCACGTTGGCGAATCCCGGATAGTTCTCGACCACCGGCGTCAGGGCCACCTGGCCGCCGATGACGTTTTTTTCGAGCACCACGGCCGAAAGCCCGCTTCGGACCGCGTACATGGCGGCCGTCAGCCCGGCCGCCCCGGCCCCGGCCACCACGATGTCCACTTCCCGCACGTCCAGCCCCTCGGCCGGCAGGATCCCGGCCGCCCGCTGCTCGGCCAGCAGGTCCTCGGCGCTTTTGAGCGTCACCAGCTCCACCGCGAACCGCTCCTCGGGCAAAAGGCCCATGCTCGTGAACGTCTCGTTGATGACCGTGTGGGGCACGGAGCCGACGTGGTAGCGGTCGGCCAGGGCCGGGTGCTGGGAGCTGTCCACGCACATGGCCGACACCAGGTCCGGCCGCTCCAGGGCGCAGTGGAAGGCATGGGCCACCTGCCCCGGGCAGTACGGGCAGGAGGGATTGACGAAGACCATGACGTCGCGCTTCTCCTCGAGCTCCTGCAACAGCTGCTTGGAAATCTGGCCCAGGCCGCTTTGGCCAAGCGACAGCCGCATGATGGTCTCGATGAGCGTCCTGGCCTCTTCGCCCAAGGGCGCGCCGAGATAGCGGATCTTGCAGCGGTCCGGGGCCAGGAGCAGGGTGGGGGAAAAATCCACGCCATGGAGTTTGGCGGCATCGCTCTCCAGGGGCTCGAACCGGGCCGTGATCTTGGGCGCCAGTTCCGCCAGCTCCCGGCAAAGCGACTCCATGAAGGCGTTGTACGGGGCGTTTTGCCTGGGGTCGGTGAAGACGACCAGTTCCACCGGTTCCTTCATGGCTTCGAAGAACTTGGTAAGCTCGGCCAGGTTGTCTTCGGGAATGAGCCGCTTGGGCGTGGCGGCTTCGGCTTTCTTGGGCTTTTTCTTCTCCGAGGTCTTATCGCTGCCGAAAAGGGCCATGGTGCCGCTCCTTGGATCGTTTTCACGGGATGCCCCATTCTGTAGCCGAAGCCGCCGCCAGTGGCAAACAAAGGGAGGGCACGGGACGCGTTTTCTGTTGCCGGACGCGTAAAAAAGGATAGAAAGAAAGGTGGAATCCAGGGAGTCCCGGCCGGGGGCCGGGAAACAGGGGGAACCGTCATGAAGGATGCTCTTGCCGCTGTGGCGCTGGTTTTTTTCGCGGCCGTCATGCTGCTTTTTCCATGGGCCTGGGAACCGCTCACCGACGCCGAGGCCCGCCGGATCTTCGACGAGAAGTAGGGACGCGGCCGGCGGCCGGCTAGAACAGGTACCTGAGGTAGTAGCCGCAGGTGGGGTAGGCCCAGACCGCCTCGCGCAGGGCCTTGGCCGGGAGATGCTGGCGCATGGCCAGGGCCACGGCGTTTATCATCTCTTCCGCCCCGTGGCCGAGGATGTGGGCCCCGAGGATGCGGTCGTCGTCCGGGGAGACGAGCGTTTTGGAAAAGCCGGTCGTCTCGCCGAGCCGCTGCCAGGGAAAGGCCTCGGCCAGGTCGTACTCCTTTTTGCGGTACGGGATGCCCCGGGCCTGGCAGTCGGCCTCGGTCAGCCCGGCCATGGCCAGGGGGGGCAGGGTGAAAAGGACGCTCGGCGTGCCGGTCCGGTCGATGGTCCGGGTGTTGCCGGCAAGCATGTTTTCGCCCGCGATCCGGCTTTCCAGGTCCGCCGTCGGCGTCAGGGCGAAGGGCGCGTCCAGGCAGTCGCCGGCGGCGTAGACGTCCGGGTTGGTCGGGCTTTGGAGATGGTCGTTGACCGTGACGCCGGCCTTGCTCCGGGCCACGCCGGCCGCCTCCAGGCCGAGTCCGTCCAGGTTGGCCGGCCGGCCGGCGGCGTTGACGGCCAGATCCGCCCGGACCGGGCCGTCGGGCGTCTCGATGGCCAGCCCGTCCGCCTCCTGCCGGATGGCCGTGACCGGGGCCCTAAGCCGCACCTCGATGCCTCTGGCCCGGGTGGCGGCCAGGAGCCGGGCCACCAGGTCCTGGTCGAAGCGGCGCAGGACCGCGTCGCCGTGGGTGAGGATGGTGGCCCTGGCCCCGCAGGCCGCGGCGATGTGCGCCAGTTCGAAGGCGATGAACCCGCCGCCCACAAAGGTCACCCGGCCGGGCAGGGCGTCCAAATCCAGGAAATCGTCGCTCGTGGCGAGCCTGTCCGCGCCCGGGAAGGAAAACCGGCTCGGCGTGGCCCCGACCGCGAGGAGGATCTTTTGGGCGGCCAGCTCCTCGCCGCTGACCGCAACCGTGCGCCGGCCCGTGAAAACGGCCCGGCCGCGCACGATGTCGATGCCGGCCTCCCGAAGCGAGCCCTCCACCCGGGCGTCCACCGGCCGGGTGAAGCTCCGTTTGAAGGCCATGAGCGCCGCCCAGTCCGGACGCGGTGCGCCGGAGAGGCCCTTGCCGAGAAGATGCCGGACCTGGACGAGGGTTTCCGGCCCGCTCAGGAGCACTTTTTTCGGATTGCAGCCCACATTGGGGCAGACCCCGCCGAGCCGCCCGGCCTCGACGACGGCCACGGTCCAGCCCGCCTCGCGACACAGTCTCGCCGCCGGTCCGGAAGCCGGCCCGCCGCCAAGGACGATCAGGTCGTATGCGCGCGCCATGGTCTCTCCTCATGCCGGGCCGGACGGCCCGGACGCTTGGCTTTTGGTCCGATTACGCTACCATGAAACCGGCGGCGGCCATAGAGTCGGGACGTCGCGGAAAAAAAGGAGGCGGCCATGGGATCGCGGCGCGATTTCGATCTGGCGGTGTTCGGCGGCGGCTCGGCGGGCCTGACCGTCGCGGCCGGCGCGGCCCGGCTCGGGGTGCGGGTCCTGCTCGTCGACCGCGAGGGCCGGCTCGGCGGCGACTGCCTGCACTTCGGCTGCGTGCCGAGCAAGACGCTTATCCAGACCGCCCGGGTGCGCGCCCTGGCCGCCCGGTCCCGGGACTTCGGCCTGCCCGCCCCGGACCTGCCGCCGGTCGATTTCGCCCAGGTCCGCCGCCGCATCGCAGCGGTCATCGCCGGCATCGAGGAACACGACTCGCCCGAGCGGTTCCGGTCCCTCGGGGCCGAGGTCCGCTTCGGCGAGCCCCGGTTTCTCGACCCCCACACCATCGATCTCGACGGCCGGCGGATCACCGCCGACCGTTTCGTCATCGCCACCGGCTCCCGGGCCGCGGTGCCGGACATCCCGGGCCTGGCCGCAGCCGGCTGCCTCACCAACCGCGAGATTTTTGCCCTGGACCGCTTGCCGGCCTCCTTGCTGGTCCTTGGCGGCGGGCCCATGGCCGTGGAGATGGGCCAGGCCTTTGCCCGGCTGGGGAGCCGGGTGACGCTCGTACAGCGAAGCGGCCGGATCCTTTCAGCCGAGGACCCGGATCTGGCCGATGTGGTGGCGGCGCGCCTGACTGTCGAGGGAGTGGACCTGCGCCTTGGCTGCAAGGTCCTTTCCGTCCAGCCGGCCCCGGTCCCGGGCGGCCTGAAGGCGGTCGTCATCCAGCGCGACGGCCGCGAGGAGCGCATCGAGGCCGAGGCCATCCTGGTGGCCCTGGGGCGCACGCCGAACCTCGACACCCTGGACCTGGAGTCGGCCGGCGTCGAGCGCACGGAGAGGGGGCTCGTCCTCGACGAGAGGCTTCGGACCACCGCCCCCCACATCTTCGGGGCCGGCGACGTGACGGGCAGGCACCTTTTCACCCACGCCGCCGGCTACGAGGGCGGGGTGGTGGTGGCCGGCGCCGTCTTCCGGCTGCCCAAAAAAGCCGACTACCGGCTCCTGCCGCGCTGCACCTACACCGAGCCCGAGCTGGCCGTGGTCGGCCTGACCGAGGGCGAGGCCCGGGAGGCGGGACACGCCGTCGCCATCGTGGCCGAGCCCTTTTCCGGCAACGACCGGGCCCGGGCCGAGGGCGACACGGCCGGGCTGGTCAAGCTGGTCCTCGACCGGCGCGGCCGGCCGCTCGGCGTCGGCATCGCCGGCCCGGGCGCCGGGGAACTGCTCGCCGAATGGGTGGCCGGGCTGGCCGGCAAGGTGGGGCTCGGCACGCTCTCCGGCGCGGTCCACCCCTACCCGACCCTGGCCGAGACCAACAAACGGGCCGCCGGCCGCCGCCTCGAAGCCAGGCTCTTCTCGCCCTTCGTCCGCCGGGCCCTCCGGCTGGTGTTCGGGTATCGCGGATTGAAGTAAAAAAGATGCCTCCGGCGGCCGGGGGGGATCATCCCCCCCGGACCCCCTGGTCGGGGTAGGGTGGCGGGGGTTTGTCGGCATGGATGGACTGTTGCGTTTGCACGACGGGGAAAAATGGTTGAAACTGGATTCGCAGCCCCTCGGTGCGATTTTTTTAGGGTTTCCAAAGGGCCACGCCCTTTGGCCGCCGGAGGCATCTCTTCGGCACAACTATGGCAATGGGAGACACGATGGCGGTCGCTGACAAGGCTCCGGTGCTGGTGATGGTCTTAAAGGGCTATCCGCGCATCTCCGAGACCTTCATATCCAACGAGATCCTGCTGCTCGAATCCCTGGGCTTCAAGGTCCGCATCGTCTCCATGCGCGACCCCCGCGAAAAGCTGCGCCACGCCTCGATCTACCGCATCAAGGCCGATGTCGTGTATCTGCCGGAATATATCCGGCCGGCCCTGGGGGAACTGGTCTACGAGAATGTCCGGGCCGCCCTGGCCGCGCCGGCCGGCTACCTGCGGGCGGCGGCCCTTGCGGCCCGGCATTTCCTGCGCACCCGCAAATCGGCCACCATAAAGCACCTGCTCCAGGCCGGGTTCCTGTGTCGCCGGGCCCTGGCTCCCGGCGAGCCGGCCCATCTGCACGCCCACTTCGCCCATTCGCCGACCTCGGTCGCCCTCTACGCCGGCCTGATCGCCGGCCTGCCGGTCAGCTTCACCGGCCACGCGAAAGACGTCTGGACCCAGGCCCCGGACAGGCTCGCCGAAAAGATCCGCCGGGCCGCCTTTGTCGTCACCTGCACCCGGGCCAACGCCGCCTATCTGCGCCGCCTGGCCGGAAACGCCACCCCGGTCCACGCCGTCTACCACGGCATCGATCTGGCGCTTTTTAACGGCACGGCCGCCCGGCCGGAGCCGGTGCCGCCCTACAGGCTGCTGACCGTGGCCCGGCTCACGGCCAAAAAAGGGCTCGACACCGTGCTCGACGCCCTGGGCCTTCTCGTCGGCCAGGGGCTGGACGTGTCCTGGGACCTGGTCGGGGAGGGCGAGGACCGGGAGGGGCTTGTCGCCAGGGCCGAGGCCCTGGGCCTGGCCGGCCGGGTCCGGTTCCACGGGGCCATGCCCCACGAAATGGTGCTCGCGCTCTACCGGCAGGCCCATGTCTTTGCCCTGGGCTGCCGCGTTTTGCCAAACGGCGACCGCGACGGCGTGCCCAACGTGGTGGTCGAGGCCATGGCCATGGGCCTGCCCGTGGCCGCGACCGACGTCTCGGCCCTGCCGGAACTGGTCCGTGACGAGGAGACCGGGCTTGTCTGCCGGCCCGACGACCCGGCCGCCCTGGCCGGAAACATCGCCCGGCTGCTGGCCGACGGGACGCTTCGGGACCGGATGGTTGCCGCTGCCCGGGCGGCCGTGGCCCGGGATTTCGACAACGCGGCCAATACCCGGCGCCTGGCCGAGGTCTTCGCCCGCCACGCCGGCCGGCCGGCCGGAGCGTTCGCCCTGGTTCGCGAGGCCGTTTGAACGTCGCCTTCTACGCGCCCTTTAAGCCGCTCGACCACCCGGCCCCTTCGGGCGACCGGACCATCGGCCGGGAACTGGCCGCGGCCCTGGCCGGCGAGGGGCTTTCGGTCATGACGCCAAGCCGCTTCCGGTCGCGCTGGTTCTCGGCCCGGCCCGCCTTGTGGCTGGCCGTGCCGGCCGCCCGCCGCCAGGCTCTGCGCGCGGCCAGGGAGGCGGACGTCAAGGCCTGGCTCACCTACCACGCCTACTACAAGTCCCCGGACGTCATCGGCCCCTATGTGGCGGGCAGGCTCGGCATCCCCTACGTCATCTTCCAGGGGATCTATTCCACCAAACAGCGCCGCAGCCTCAAGACCCGGCTCGGCTTCGAGTGCAACCGCCGGTCGCTCCTGGCCGCCCGCCTGGTCTTCTCCAACCGCCGGCTGGACGCGGAGAATTTGCGCCGGCTCCTGCCGGAAGACAGGATCGTCTATGTCCGGCCGGGCATCGATGCCGACGCCTTCGCCTTCGACGCGGCGGCCAGGCGGGGATTGCGCCGGGAGTGGAACGTCGGCCCCACGCCGGTGGTGGTCACGGCGGCCATGTTTCGAAACGACGTCAAGGCCGTGAGCCTCGCCTACCTTTTTTCCCGTCTGGGCGAGCTGGCCCGCCAGGGGCTGCCCTTTTTCCTGGTCGTGGCCGGGGACGGCGAGATGCGCGGGCAGCTGGCCGCCCTGGCCGAGCGGGAGCTCCCCGGCCGGCACCGGTTTCTGGGGCTCGTCCCCCGGGAGGAACTGGCCGCCGTGTACGCGGCCGGCGACGTTTTCGCCTTTCCGGGCATCCGGGAGTCGCTCGGCATGGTCTATCTGGAGGCCCAGGCCGCCGGCCTGCCCGTGGCCGCCCTGGCCGACGGCGGGGTGCCCGAGGTGGTCGCCTCCGGCCGCACGGGCCTCCTCACCCCGCCCGGCGACGACGCGGCCTACCGACAGGCCCTGGCCACGCTTCTCGGCGACCGCGAATTGCGCCGGACCATGGGCGAGGCGGCTGCCGCTTCGGTGCGGGCCGACCACGACCGGACCCGCAATTACGGCGCCGTGGCCGGGGTCCTGCGCCGTCTGGCCGGGGGAGGGTGAAAAAGTCCCTGGCCGGACCAGGAACCTTCGTGATAGAATAAATAATCATATTGAGTGCTATCGTTGTTCCTATGAACCTGGAACCTTTCAGGCGATACGTCGTGCCGCGCCGGAAAGGCTTGGAGCCTGTCCCATGGCCAATCTCTGCGAGACGCGGCTGCGCGACCTGCCGCCCGCGACGCCGCTGACGCTTGGGCTCTGGACCACGGCTGTCCAGGCTGCGGGCATCCTTTGCCAGGCCGGGGTCGCCGAGGCCCTGGTCCTTGACGGGGGCCGCCCGCTGGGCGTGGTCACCGTCCGGAGTGTGGCCCGGGTCCTGGTCCGGGACCCGGACAGGGCCGCCCAGCTGGCTGTCCGCGATTTCATGGACCCGGTGGCGGTTTCCCAGGAAACCGATGTTCTGCCCTCCGCCCTGCGGCACCTGCTCGCCGCGCCGTCGCGCCGGCTGGCCGTGGTGGACGCCACGGGCCGGGCCGTGGGCCTCCTCACCCCGCTTTTGGTGGCCCGCCTGGGCCAGGGCGTGGACGGCCTGTCCGGCCGGACCGTGGCCAGCGCCATGGTCCGGACCGTGGTCACGGCCAGGGCCGGCGAGCCGCTGCCCCTGGTCCTTGGTCGCATGGTCCGCGCCGGCGTCGGCGGCGTGGTGGTGGCCGAGGCAGACCGGCCGCTCGGCCTCGTGACGGCCACCGACGCCGCGGCCCTCATGGCCGGCGGCCGGGACATCCGCCGGTGCCCGGTGGAGGCGGTCATGCGGGCTCCGGTCGAGGCCGTCTCGCCCCAGCTGTCCCTGGCCGAGGCCGTGGGCGGCATGGACGGGGCCGGCGCCGGCCGGCTGGCCGTCACCGACGCGGCCGGCTTCCTGCTTGGCGTCCTGACCGCCACCGACGTGGCCACGGCCTTGCATCTTCTTTTGGCCGAGGCCGAAACGGCCCGGCTCGGCGCGGAGGCGGCCCGGTACCGCGATCTTTACGACCAGGCCATGCAAGGCCTTTTCCGCCTCGACCCGGCCGGGCGTCCCCTGGCCGTCAACACCCCCCTGGCCCGGCTTCTGGGCTACCGCGACGTGGCCGACTGCCTGCGCCAGGCCGGCCAGGCCAGCCATCCCCTGCGCCTGGACGCTCCCGGCCGCCGCGACGTCCTTTTGGCGGCCCTGGCCCGGCCGGACGCCGTCGCTTTCGAGGTCGGGAGCTACCGGCCCGACGGCAGCATCACGCGGTTGCGCTGCGTCCTGCGGTGCGTGCGCGACGCCCGGGGCTGCCCGGTGGCCCTGGAAGGGGCCTGCGCCGATTTTCCCGCCGCCCTTCCCGACGGCCGGCCGGCGCACGAAATCGAATACCGCTCCATCGTCGAGCACCAGACCGAACTCATCTGCCGCCGCGACGCGGCCGGCCGGCTGACCTTCGCCAACCCGGCCTTTGCCCGCTACTGGAGCCGCACACCCGAGGCCTGCGTGGCAGAGGACTTCCGGCCCGGGATTCCCGAGGAGGACGCGGCGGTCGTTGCCCGGCGCGTGGCCTCCCTTGGCCCGGCCCGTCCGACCACCGGCTTCGAGCATCGGGTGGTCCGGGCCGACGGCCGCATCCGTTGGCAGCGCTGGACGTGCCGGGCCCTCTTCGATGCCTCCGGCGCCGTGGCGGAGTACCAGTTCGTGGGCCGGGACGTGACGGCCAGGAAGCTCGTGGAACAAAGGCTCCACACCCAGGCCGGCCACGCCCTGGCCATGCTCGAGGCCTTGCCGCTGCCGGTTTTCCACAAGGGGCGGGACGGCCGCTACACCGGCTGCAACCAGGCCTTCGAAACGCTCCTCGGCCTGCCGCGCGCCCGGATCGTCGGCCAGACCCTTGGCGACCTGTGCGGCACGGACAACGCCTCGCCCTACGAAGCCCTGGAGAGCGAGTTGCTGGCCAAGGGCCACCGGCAAGTCTACGAGGCCAGGCTGTCCCTGCCGGCCGGCTGGCGGTCCATGGCCATCCACAAGGCCGTGGTGCGCGACGCCGGGGCCGGAGGCGAGGCGACAGGCATCATCGGCGTGGCCCTGGACGTCACCGAGCGCCGGCTGGCCGAGGCCGCGGCCACCAAGGTCCGCGACGGCCTGGAGGCCGAAACGCTCCAGCTCGGCGCCGAGCTGGGCCGGGTCCGGGCCCGTCTGGCCGCAGAAGTCCTGGAGCGGGAACGGGTCGGGGAGCGGTTGCGCCACGAGGCCCGGTTCCTCGAAACCGTGCTCTCGTCCATTCAGGACGGCATCTCCGTGCTTTCGCCCGACCTGACCGTGGTCACGGTCAACCGGGCCATGCGGGCCCTCTATATCGACAGCAACGAGCCGGTGGGACGCAAATGCCACGAGGTCTACCAGGGCCTTGGCATGCCCTGCCAGGACTGTCCGTCGCTTCGGGCCATGGCCTCGGGCAAGCTGGCCATGAGTCTGGTCAAGCGCTGCGGTTTGGGCGGCGAGACCGGCTGGCTGGAGCTTTTCTGCTTTCCGCTGTTTGACGACGGCGGCGCCGTGACCGGCGTGGTCGAGATCGTGCGCGACGTGACGGCCGGCAAAAAGCTCGAAGCGGAACTGGCCGCCGCCCTGGAGCGGGCCGAGGCCGGCAGCCAGGCCAAGGGGGCCTTTCTGGCCAACATGAGCCATGAGATTCGCACGCCGCTCAATGCCGTGCTCGGCTACGTCCAGCTCATGCTGCGCGACCGGCTGGAGCCGCGGCAACGCGAGCGCCTGGCCGTGGTCGAGGAGTCGGCCGCAACGCTTTTGTCCCTCATAAACGACATCCTCGACTATTCGAAGATCGAAGCCGGCCGCATGGAGCTTAAAAACGAATCGTTCGACCTGCCGGCCTGCCTCGCGGCCGTGGTCAAGGAACAGGAGGTCCTGGCCCGCAACAAGGGGCTCGACCTGACCCTGGCCATGGGGCCGGAGGTCCCCCGCGACGTGCGCGGCGACGGCCTGCGGCTGCGCCAGGTGCTGCGAAACCTGCTCAGCAACGCCGTCAAGTACACCGAGGCCGGTTCCGTGGCCGTCACCGTCAGCCGGACCGGCGAACTGCCGGGCCCGGCCGGGGAGGCGCCGCGCCAGATCCTGCGCTTTGCCGTGGCCGACACCGGGGTCGGCATTGCCGAGGAGCAGCAGGCCGCCATCTTCGACAGCTTCACCCAGGTCGACGACGGCCTGACCCGCCGCCAGGCCGGCACGGGCCTTGGCCTTGCCATCTGCCGCCGGCTGGCCGGGCTCATGGGCGGCGGGGTGTTCGTCGAAAGCGTGCCCGGCCGGGGGAGCGTCTTCTGGCTCGAATGTCCGTTCGAGGTGGCCGAGCCGGCGACGTCGGCGGCCGGGCCGGCCTACGGGACCCCCGCCGGACCGGCCTGCCGTTTCCAGGCCGAGGCCATGCCGCGGCTTCGCATCCTCCTGGTCGAGGACAACCGGGTCAACCGCGTCTTTGCCGGCGACCTCCTGGAGAGCCGGGGGCACGAGGTGGCCATGGCCGAGAACGGCCGGGCCGCCCTGGATTTCCTGGCCCGGGAGCGGGTGGACGTGGTCCTCATGGACATCCAGATGCCGGTCATGGACGGACTGGCCGCCACCCGGGCCATCCGGGCCGGAGAGGGCGGCATCGATCCGACCCTGCCCGTGGTCGGGCTGTCGGCCTATGCCATGGACCAGGAACGGGAACGGTTTTTGGCCGCGGGCCTGGACGGCTACATCACCAAGCCTATCGACGTGGAGGCCTTTTTCGAGGTGGTCCGGGTCGTACTGGACCGCCGGGGCCCAGGGACGGCCGGCGTTCCCAGGGCCGTGCCGACGCCGGCCCGGGCCGTTCTTGACACCCAGGGCCTTTTTTCCCAATACGGCTGCAAGGCCGGGCTTCTGGCCAAGGTGGGCCGGGAGTTCGTCAACTCCGTGCCCCAGCAGCTCGAAGTCCTCGCCGCGGCCGTGCACGACGGGGATCTGGCCGTGTGCGAGCGGGTGGCCCATACGCTCAAGGGCAACGCGGCCATGTTCGGGGCCTTGGCCATGCGGGCCCTGGCCGCCGAGGCGGAGGCGGCCGCCGCCTCGGGCGACGCGGGCCTGGTGGAGCGCCTGGCTCCCCCCCTGTGCGACGCCTGCCGCACGGCGGTCAGCCACATGGACGATTTCCTGGGCCGCCTCGGGACCTAGGCCGGCCGGGAAGCGTACCGGGACTTCAAGGACTTTTCCATGCCGCAAGCCGTCTTTTATCTCCTGCGCCACGCCGCCACCCTCTGGAACCTGGGAAAACGGATCCAGGGCCAGTGGGACAGCGAACTGGCCCCGGCCGGCAAGGCCAGGGCCGGCGAGCTGGCCCCGTCCCTGGCCGGACTCGGCCTGGCCCGCATCCTCACCAGCGACCTCGGCCGGGCCAAGGCCACCGCCGGCATCCTGAACCTGGCCCTGCGCCTGCCCGTGACCCTGGACCGGCGGCTTCGCGAACAGCATTTCGGCGAGTGGACCGGCCGGTACTGGCGCGACATCCCGGCCGACGCCCTGGCCGCCGCCGAGGCGGCGGGCTGGAATTTCACCCCCCCCGGCGGCGAGTCGCGGGCCGAGGTCCGCCAGCGGGCCGAACACGCCCTGGTGGACGCGGCCCGGGCCAACGCCGGCCGCAGCGTCCTGGTCGTCACCCACCAGGGCGTCATCAAGGCCGTGCTCTACCACCTGCTCGGCCGGGCCTTTCTGCCGGACGAGCCGCCGGCCTTCGATGTCGGCCGGGTGCAGCAGATCGTGTGTCGGGGCGGCTCCCTGTCGGTCGGGGCCCTGGACATCGTCCTGCCGGATAGGCCGTGAAAATAGCGGTCTACTGCCAGCATGTCCTTGGCATGGGGCACCTTTTCCGCACGCTCGAAATCGTGGCCGCCCTGGCCGGGCACGATCGCCTGCTGGTGGTCGGCGGGCCCGAGACCCCGGCCGCGACGCCGCCGGGCGTCGCCGTGGCCCGGCTGCCGGCATTGTCCATGGACGCCGGGTTTTCCGGCCTGACCCTGGCCGGCGAAGCCCTCGACCGGGTCAAGGCCGACCGCCGGCAACGGCTCCTGGCCGCCCTGGCCGGATTCGCGCCGGACGTCTTTTTCGTGGAACTCTATCCCTTCGGCCGCAAGGCCTTCGAATTCGAGCTGGTGCCGGCCCTCTCCGCCGTGCGGCGGGGGGATTTCGGCCCGTGCCGGGCCGTGTGCGGGGTGCGCGACATCCTGGTCGAGAAAAAGGACCAGGCCGCTTACGAGGCCCGGGTCCTCGACCGGCTCGGCCGGTATTTCGACGCCGTGGCCGTGCACGCCGACCCGGCGCTCATTCCCCTGGCCGCCACCTTTGCCCGGGCGGCCGAGATCCCTGTCCCGGTCCGCCACACCGGCTACGTGGCTCCGGCCGTGGCGGCCGGCGGCCGCCACGGGGCGGACGTGCGCCGGGAACTTGGCGTGGCGGGGGATGCGGAATTCGTGGTGGTGAGCGCCGGCGGCGGCAAGGTCGGTTCGGAAATGCTGCTCGCGGTCCTGGCCGCCTGCCGGGACCATCCGCGCCTCTCCCGGGCGGCGGTGCGGGTCTTTTCCGGCCCCTTTTGCGAGGACGCGGCCTTTGCCGCCATGGAGCGGGCGGCAAAGGCCCTCCCCGACGCCCGGGTGGCCCGGTTTGCCCACGGCTTCGCCGCCATCCTGGCCGCCGCCGACCTGTCGGTCAGTCTGGCCGGCTACAATACGGTCATGGCCCTGCTCGCGGCCGGGACCCGCGCCCTGGTCCTGCCCTTCGACCAGAACCGGGAGCAGCGGATGCGGGCCGAGCGGCTGGCCGGCCTCGGCCTTTTCGGCCTCCTCGATCCGGCCGATCTGGCTCCGCCGGTCCTGGCCGGGCGCCTGGCCGCCGCCCTCGACGCCCCGCCGCCGCCCAAGGCGGCCGTGGACCTGGACGGGGCGCGAAAGACCGCCGCCTTCCTCACCGGTCTGGCCGGCTGACCGGCCGGCCAGACCGGCCGGCTCCCTGGCGCAGGAACACGGCGTCCCCGGAGACGATCCTGCTCTCGCTGTCCCGGTAAAAATCGTACATCCCGTCGAGCGCCAGCCCGAACTCCGCCAGATAGGCCTCCACCTCCGGCAACAGGGCCTGCCCCGCGTAGAGCGGGTAGGCCAGCGCCATCTCGGCCACCACCGCCGACACTCCGCCCAGAAGTCCGGCCGCGCCGCGAAGGGCCGGCAGTTCGTAGCCCTGCAAATCGAGCTTCACCACGTCGGCCCGGGACAGCACGGCGTCCAGGCGTGCCACCGGCACCGCGAAGGAATCCATCACCGCCAGGGCCTGGCCCGCGTATTTGTCGTGGATGCCGGACGGCGGCAGCAGCGAGGACAGGGTCGGCCGGGAAAGGACCGACAGGGTGAGGGTGTCGGCCGTTTCACCCAGGGCCAGGGCGTGGATCGTGACGCGCGGGTCGCCGGCGAAGCGCTTGGCCAGTTTCCGGGCCAGGCGCGGCTGGGGCTCGAAGGCGTGCAGCCCGGCCCCGGGCAGGACCTCCAGGATGCGGGCCGCCACGTTGCCCTTGTTGGCCCCGCCGTCCACCACCACCGGCTGGCCGGGCAGGGCCACGCCGGCCAGCCGGTCGAGCCAGGCCTCCCGGGTCATGGCCGCTCCAGGGGGCTGCGTCCCGCGTCCGGGGGCCCGTTTGCGGCGGTGTCGTCGTTGTCGTCAAAAAGGTCGTCCTCCCCGTTGGCGGGGAGTGGCTGGTCGGAAGACTGGCCGAGGGGCAGCTGCACGGTGAAGGCCGCGTCCGGGCCGATCTGGGAAAAGGTCAGGGAGCCACCCATGTTTTTGACAATCCGGTAGGACAGCGGCAGTCCCATCCGTTCCTCGCCCTCCTCGAAGGGCAGGAAGAGGAGCTCGGGCTCGGCCACGGGCCGGTCGGCGGCAAAGGCCACGTCCAGGTGGCCGAACCGGGCGTGGCGCGAGGAGGCGAGGACCACGCGGCCGCCCTGGGGCAGACGCCTCGCCGCGTAGCGCACGAGGCTGGTCACCACCTGGGTGAGGAGTTCCGGATCGAGTTGCAGGTCGGGCAGGCCGGGGGCGGGCCGGAAGTCGGCGGCAATGCCCCGGGCCGAGAATTCCGGGGCCAGGAAGTCCAGGGCCGTGGACACGATGGCGTTTAGGGCGCAAAGGCGCGGCCGCAGGTCCACCGGGTGGAGGTAGGAGCTGATCCGGTCGAGAATGTCCTCGAGCCGCCGGGCTTCGGACAGGATGATGGCCGCCTCGCGGTTTTCGGGCATCCGGGCTTGCAAGCGGTGGGCGAAGCCGGCGATGGAAAAAAGGGGGTTGCGGATTTCATGGGCCACCTCGGCCGAGATGGCGCCAAGGGTCTTGAGCTTTTCCTCCTGGACCACGAACCGTTCGAGTTCGACCCGGTCGGTGATGTCGACCACGATGCCTTCGATGGACCCGTCCGCGTCGGGCGGGATGGCCCGGCCCGGCCGGCCCGGACCGGCCGACGGGATGGCCCGCAACAGGGCATGGATGGTGGCGCCGTTTTTGTGGACGAACCGGCATTCCTCGGTCCGGGACCGTTCCAGGGGCGGAAACCCGCCGGTCAGGCGCGAACCGATCCGCTCCCGGTCGTCGGGGTGCAGGCGCCCGAGGAACCAGTCCGGCGTGCCCAGGGCCTCGGCCCGGGAAAAGCCGAGGAGCGGACGGCAGAACTTGTTGATGAACGTCACCTCGAGGCTTTCGCCGAGGACGAAGACCAGCAGCGGCAGGTTCTGCACCAGGTTGAAATAGCGGGTTTCGGCCAGGCGCACGGCCCGGGCCAGCCGCCGCCGTTCGAGCACCGCTTCCAGGGCGTGGCCGAGGAGGTCGAAGCTGACGATGGGCTTTTGCAGGTAATCGGCCGCGCCCATGCGAAAGGCCTGGACGACGCCCGCGATCTCGTTCTGGCCGGAAATGACCAGGACCGGCGGCTGTTCGCCGCCTTCCCGGCCAAGAGCCTCGAGCACGCCAAACCCGTCGAGGCCCGGCAGGCGGAGGTCCAGGAGCACGGCTTGCGGCCCTTCGGCCCGGATCACGTCGAGGCCCGTGCGTCCGTCGGTGGCCTCGAGCACCGCGTAGCCGGCCGTCGCCAGCCAAAAGGCGATGGCTTGGCGGACGTCGGCGTCGTCTTCGACCACCAGGATTTTGGCTTTTTTGTCGGACATGGGCAGGCTCCGGAAGGGACTGGCTCTTGTCCCAAGGATAGCGCATTCCCGGGGGACTTGCCAGGGTCGGGCGGGGCGGCCGGCCATTTTCGCCTGGGGCTGTCTTTTTATTGTTGCAAAAATGTCAAGATCCTTCTAGGACAGTTTTGCCGCGCCGGCCGGGCAGGGCCGTCCGACCACTGGAGAGGGGTCGGACAGGGGGTTCGCCCGGCGGATGGAAGCGCGGCGCTGGCAAAGTCGCATTGTACAAAAACGTTACGAGAGGGGGAAACCATGAACGCGGCAGATACCGCCTTCGTGCTCATTTCGGCGGCCCTGGTCATGCTCATGACGCCGGGCCTGGCTCTGTTCTACGGTGGCATGGTCCGGGGAAAAAACATCCTCGGCACGCTCATGCACTCCAACATCCTGCTCGGCACGGTCACCGTCCTGTGGGCCATCGTCGGCTACTCCCTGGCCTTTGGCGGGGACATCGGCGGCCTGATCGGCAACCTGGACTTCGTGTTCCTCAAGGGCGTCGGCACCGCGGCCAAGGAAGGGATCGACAACATCCCGCACCTGGCCTTCATGATCTTCCAGTGCATGTTCGCGGTCATCACGCCCGCGCTGATCACCGGCGCCTTTGCCGAGCGGATCAAATTTTCCGGCTTCCTGCTTTTCACCTCCCTGTGGCTGGTCCTGGTCTACTGTCCCATGGCCCACTGGGTCTGGGGCGGCGGCTGGATGGCCAAGATGGGGGCCCTCGACTTCGCCGGCGGCGCGGTCGTGCACATGAGCTCCGGCGCCTCGGCCCTGGCCGCGGTCCTGTACCTCGGCCGCCGGCACGGCTACGGCAAGCAGTCGTTTATTCCCCACAACCTGCCGCTGACCATCCTCGGCGCGGGTTTGCTCTGGTTCGGCTGGTTCGGCTTCAACGCCGGCAGCGCCCTGGCCGCCAACGGCCTGGCCGCCTCGGCCTTCGTCACCACCCACCTGGCCGCCGCCGCCGCGGCCGTCAGCTGGATCGTGGTCGAGTGGATGCACCGCGGCAAGCCGACCACGCTTGGCATGGCCTCGGGCGCGGTGGCCGGCTTGGTCGCCATCACCCCGGCCGCCGGCTACGTCGAGCCCATGCCGGCCATCCTGATCGGCCTGGTGGCCGGCGGGCTGTGCTACGGCGGCGTGCTGGTCAAAAGCGTGTTCAAGTACGACGACGCCCTGGACGTGGTCGGCATCCACGGCCTCGGCGGCACCTTCGGCGCCCTGGCCACCGGCCTTTTCGCCACCAAGGCCGTCAACGAGCTGGGAGCCGACGGCCTTTTCTACGGCAACCCCGGACAGCTGTGGATCCAGTTCGTGTCCGTGGCCGCCACCTGGGCGTTCTGCTTCGTCATGACGCTTATCCTCTTTAAAGTCGTGGACTTGATGGTCGGTATTCGGGTAAGCCAGGAAGACGAGATCAAGGGTCTCGACGTCAGCCAGCACAGCGAAGTCGGCTATCAGCTCTAACGAGGGGAGAGGAGCGCGCCATGAAAAAGATCGAAGTCATCACCCGGCCCTACAAGCTCGATGAGATCAAGGAAAAGCTTACCAGCATCGGCATCAAGGGCATGACCGTTTCCGAAGTCAAGGGTTTCGGCCGCCAGCGCGGCCACACCGAAGTCTACCGCGGAGCCGAGTACCAGGTCGATTTCGTGCCCAAGGTCAAGATGGAGCTGGTGGTCGAGGACGGCGTGGCCACCGAGGTCATCAAGGCCATCCAGGCCGCGGCCCAGACTGGCGAGGTCGGCGACGGCAAGATCTTCGTCACCACCGTGGACGAGGTCATCCGCATCCGCACCGGCGAGACCGGCAACGCGGCCGTCTAGGGCCTTTCGGTCCGGCCCCGGTCCCGCCGGACCGTCCGCGAAAAAACAACGGCCGGGGCATCCCGCCCCCGGCGGAAAACCCGCTTGACGACCGGGAGGAAGGCCAGAAAGGTCCTTCCTCCCGGTTTTTCATGCAAGGGAATCGGAGTGCCGGCATGGCCGCAACCGACAGGCCGCCAAGCGCGGCCCTTCTCGTTGAGGGCAAAAGCCTCCTCGACGCCGCCCTGGCCGCCGGGCAGGTGGACGTCGCCTATGTGGCCGCCCTGTCCGACGTCTACGACCGCTATTTCCGCGAACGCCTGGACGAATACGGGGCCGGCTGTCCGGACCCGTCGGGGTTCGCCCTGGTCGCCGTGGGCGGCTACGGCCGGCGCGAACTCTGCCCGGCCTCGGACATCGACGTGCTCGTGGTCTTCGGCGGCGAATCGTCGCCAGACGCGCCCAACGGTCCAAGCGCCCCAAAGGGCCCGGAGGGTTCGGACACATCCCAGGCGCCCGGAATGTCGGGTGCGCCGGAACTGGCCCGGTTCCTCTTTTTTCCGCTCTGGGACCTCGGGGTCGAGCTCGGCCACGGGGTCCGCACCATCGGCCAGTGCCTGGATCTGGCCCGAAACGACTGGCAAGTCCTGGCCTCGTTTCTGGATCTCCGCTTCCTGGCCGGGGACCGGGCCGTCTGCGACAGCCTGGCCGCCCGCCTGGCCGCCGACGTCTTCCCCGCCCAGGCCGCCGGGTTCGCGGGCTGGCTGGCCCGGGGCAACGAGGAGCGCAAGGCCGCCCACGGCGACGCCGGCGGCATGCTCGAGCCGAACCTCAAAAACGGCCTGGGCGGCCTGCGCGACGCCCATCAGGTCCGGTGGCTTCTGGCCCTGGACCGGGACCGGGACCGGGACGCCCGGGTGCTGGCCCCCGAACTTGCCGCCCTCGGCGAGGACGTCCGCTTTGTCCTCTCCGCCCGGATGCACCTCCACCGCCTGAGCGGCCGCAAAAACGACAGGCTCTATTTCGAGTTCCAGGAGCGCCTCTCGGAAGCCCTGGGCTTCGGGGCCCGGGGCGACCGCAAGGGGGTCGAGCGGTTTCTGGCCCGGCTCTTGCGGGCCATGGCCGACATCAAGGCCCTTCGCCTCTCGGCCTGGCCGCTTCTGGCCGGGGCGGTCGGGGCCATCGATCTGGCCGCCCCGGCCACGATCGTGGCCGGCGGCGTGGAGCTGGCCCCGGAGGGGCTTCGTTTCGCGCCCGGGCTCTCCGACGCCGCGGCCATGGAAGGGGTCTTCGACCTGCTTTTGGCCTGCGCCACCTCCGGCCGGGCCCCGTCCCACGACACCCTGCGCCGGCTGCGGGCCATGGCCGGGGAGCTTGGCCGGCTGGCCGGGGTCTCGCCGCGCACCGGCCGGCACCTCTACGACAGCCTGGGCGAGATCATGATGGCCGACGTCACGGGCCTGGCCATGGACGCGGCCATGACCACCGGCATCCTGCGGGCCGCGCTGCCGGAATTCGCCCGGGTCGAGGACATCGTGGCCTTCGACATCTACCACATCCATCCCGTGGGCCGGCACAGCCTCGAAGCCGTGCGCCTGTTGGCCGAGGTCCGGGCCGGGGGCGAGGGCCGCTACTTCGAGCTCCTCTCGGGCCTGCCCCGGCCGGAGCTGGCCTTCTGGGGACTGCTCCTCCATGACGTCGGCAAGGGCCTTGGCGGCGGGCATGCCGAAAAGGGGGCCGAGCTGGCCGAGGCCATGCTGGCCCGCCTGTCCGCCCCGCCGGAAGCCCGGCACACCGTGGGGGCGCTCGTGCGCGAACACCTCCTTTTGCCCGACACCGCCACCGGCCGCGACCTGTCCGACCGCGACGTGGTGGCCCGGGTGGCCGGCCGGGTGGCCACGGTCGAGCGGCTCGACATGCTGACGCTCATTGCCCGGTGCGACGGCCTGGCCACCGGCCCCCAGGCCTGGACCGGCTGGAAGGAGACCCTCGTCTTCGACCTCTACGCCAAGGTCCGCTCCACCATCGAGCAGGGACGGCTTTTCGGGGCGAGCGACGCCCGGATCATGCTGGCCACCCGCGACCGCCTCCGGGACCTGGCCCGGGGCCGGATGGCCCCTGAAGCCCTGGAACAGGCCCTGCTCGCCATGCCGCCCCGCTATCTGGTGGCCGAGGAGCCGGAAACCATCATGGGCCACCTGGCCTTGCTCGCCGAGCTCGACGCGGTCGAGGCCGAGGGCCGGCGCATGCGTCCGGGCGGCCGGGGCCAGGACGTGGCCGCGCTCTCCCACGAGGCCCTGCCCGCCGCGGACGGCTTCCGGGTCACGGTGGCGGCCCGAAACGTGCGGGCCCTTTTCGCCACCGTGGCCGGAGTCCTGGCCCTGCACGACCTGTCGATCTGCGACGCCGACGTCTTCGTCTGGGACGGCGGGGTGACCATCCTGTCGCTGACGACCGGCAATCCGCCGGACGTCCTCTATGCCGACGAGGTCTTCGCCCGGGTGTCCCGGGCCATCCGCTACACCCTGTCGGGCAAGCTCTTCCTGGCCTACCGGCTGGCCAAAAAACGGGCCTCGTTTCTCTCCCGGCCGCCGGCGGCCGGCCCCCGGACCCCGCCGGTGGTCCTCCTCGACAACCGGGCCTCGGATCTGTTCACGGTCATCGAGGTGGCCTGCGACGACCGGGTGGGGCTCCTTTACGACATCGCCCGCACCCTTTACGAACTGCGCCTGGAAACCCATCTGGCCAAGGTCATGACCCCGGCCGGCCGGGTCCGGGACGTCTTTTACGTGCGCGGGGCCGACGGACGGCGGGTGGAGGACCCGGAACAGGCCGAGGAGATCAAGGCCGCGCTCCTGCACCGCCTGGCCGACGACCTGTGCGCCCTGCACTGACCGGTTTTCCGAGCGCGGCACTCAGAATTGGAGGCAAAGCCGCCCAAGCTTGACGCCGGACGGCGAAGCGGCGATACCTTGGGCCATCAGAGGCGTAAAAAGGCCGCAAAGTGCGGCCGGCAAGGAGCCTTCATGACCGACTGCGCCGCCCTGCCGGGCCAGCCCCGCATCGGCGAACCGGCCCCGGATTTCGAGGTCGAGACGACGCAGGGCATCCTGCGTCTGGAAGACTTTCGCGGCAGCTGGCTGGTGTTCTTCTCCCACCCGGCCGACTTCACGCCGGTGTGCGCCACGGAGCTGATCGCCTTCGCCGGCGTCCGGCAGGATCTGCGCCAGCTCGGCTGCGAGCTGCTCGGCCTGTCGGTCGATTCCGTCTTTTCCCACATCGCCTGGGTCCGGTCCCTGGAGGCCAGGTTCGCGGTCACGGTGGATTTCCCCCTGGCCGCGGACACCACAGGCGAGGTGGCCCGCCGCTACGGCATGCTCATGCCCACGGAATCGCCGAACGAACCGGCGCGCCTGACCTACGTCATCGACGACCGCCAGATCGTCAGGGCCTTTGCCGCCTATCCCATGACCACGGGCCGCAGCGTGGACGAGATCCTGCGCCTGGTCGCCGCCCTGCGGACCACCGACGCCCACGGCGTGGCCACCCCTGCCGGCTGGAAGCCGGGCGAGTCCGTGCTCGCCCCGCCGCCCCGGACCCAGGCCATGGCCGAGGAACGGGCCAGGGCCGGCGGCGCGGACTGCCCGGACTGGTATTTTTGCAAAAAGGAGACGTCATGACGTCCGATATGTACGACGCCGACGAAAGCGTTGCCGCCATAAAACCCGACGGATCCCTGACCCAGACGGCCAAGGACATTTTGCGGATCTGCGAGCCGCCGGCCACCGAGGAGGACATCGCCCGGGGCCTGGTGCGGCATTTTTCCCAGGTCCAGCCCATGGTTCGGGACATGCTCCACCTGGGCCTTTTGGAGGATGTCCACGGCCGCCTGGGGCTGACGGTCCTGGCCCGGGAGAAGCTGTCGGCCTAGACCCGCGCGCCCGCCGCCGCCTTCGGGCCGGCGTCGGGCGCGCCGGGCCCGACGCGCCCGGCCCGGGCCGCCCTTTACGGCCGGGGATGGCGGTATTATGGTTGCCGGGGATGCCGGCACGTCCTGGGCAATGGCCCTGGCGGTTCCGGCGCGCCGGGAGGTCGCCGTGAACGCCATGGACCGGCCGGGGGATATCCCCGCGCCGCTTGAGTTGGATATATGCAGCCGCTGCGCCGGGTGCGGACCCACGTGCTGCGAGCTTTCGCCGGGCCAGGAGGAGCTGTGCTTCCCCGTCTCGGAGATGGAGCGCCACCGCATCGTCGAGCAGGTGGGGCTCTCTCGCGGCGCGTTCACCCCCGAACCCAACTCCCGGGCCTTCCTGGCCAACCTGCGCCACCTGTTCCCCCGGGAGGGGCAGGCCCTGGAACTGCTGTTCCCTGATGCCGGCCGGCATCTGCGCCTGTCGGTCACCCCGGCCGGGCGGTGCGTTTTCCTGCGGGCCACGGGTTGCCGCTTGCCAAGGCCGGCACGGCCGTATTATTGCCGCCTCTTCCCGTTCTGGCTGGCCGGCGGCCGGGTGACGGCCTTTGCCGCCGCCGGGTGTCTGGTCCACCGCCAGGGTCGGACCGTGGCGGGAATGCTGACACTCCTTGGCTCCTCGGAAGCCCGCGTACGGGAGCTGCATGGCCGCTTGCGCCTGGCCTGGGGGCTTCCACCCCGGGAAGGCATGCCTTTCGTCACTCCCTCCCCAGCGAGATTTGGCACGTGAAAAAGTTCGTCATCCTTTTCGTCCTCTTGCTCTTTGTCGGCCTGCTCTCGGGCGCGGCCGGCCTGATCGGCCTCTACTACTGGGCCTCGAGCGATCTGCCGAGCTTCCGCAAGATCACCGACTACCGGCCGCCCCTGGTCACCACCGTCTATACCCGGGACAACAAGATCCTCGGCTATTTCTATTCCGAAAAGCGGTTTCTGGTGACGCTTTCGGAAATGCCCGACTTTCTGCCCAAGGCCTTCCTGGCCGCCGAGGACGCCACCTTCTACCAGCACGAGGGCGTGGACATCACGGCCATCGGCCGGGCCATGATCAAAAACCTCCAGCGCGGCGGCATCAAGCAGGGCGGTTCCACTATCACCCAGCAGATCATAAAGCGCCTGCTTTTGTCCTCGGAAAAAAGCTACAAGCGCAAGGTCAAGGAAGCCATCCTGGCCTACCGCCTGGAAAAGTACCTGACCAAGGACGAGATCCTCACCATCTACCTGAACCAGATCTACCTGGGCTCCCGGGCCTACGGCGTGGAGGCGGCGGCCAGGACCTATTTCGGCGTCCACGTCACGGACCTGACCATCGCCCAGGCGGCGCTCCTGGCCGGCCTGCCCCAGGCCCCGACCCGCTACAGTCCGTTCCGCGATTTCGAGTCCGCCAAAAACCGCCAGCGCTACGTCCTCGGGCGCATGCTGGTCCAGGGCTGGATCACCAAGGAACAGCACGACGCGGCCGTGGCCGAGCCCCTGGTCTTTAAAAGCATGCCCGACCCGTCCTGGGAAGTGGCGCCTTTTTACCTCGAAGAGGTCCGCCGGGAGCTCATCGACCGCTTCGGCGAGGACCAGATCTACAACGGCGGCCTGCACGTCCACACGGCGGTTGACATCAAGCACCAGGAGGCGGCCGAGCGGGCCCTGCGCGACGGCCTGGTCGCTTCGGAAAAGCGGCGCGGTTACAAGCCGGCCCTGGAAAAATTGGAAAAAGAGAAGTTCGAGGATTTCTACGCCCACAGCAACGTGCCGGAATCGCTCCTCGTCCCCGGCCGCTGGGTCAAGGCCCTCGTCCAGGAGGTCACGGGCCAGGGGGCGGTGGTCCGTTTCGGCGACAAGTATGGCCTCATCCCGGCCGACGAGATGAGTTTTGCCAAGGGCAAGGTCGAGGTCGGGGATCTGGTGTGGGCCTCGATCCTGGCCGTTCCGGACAAGGCCGGCCCGGCCAGGGCCGTGGCCGACCCGGCCGCCGCCCCGGCCGCCGCCTCCGCTGCGGCCGCCGCCAAGGGCGGCAGGAAGGCCAAGGCCGCCGAAGCGTCCGCCCCGTCCGCGCCGTCCAAACCCGGCCGGCCCATGTGGAAGCTCGCCATGCAGCTCGAGCCGCGCATCGAAGGCGGCCTGGTGTCCATGGATCCGCGCACCGGCGAGGTCCTGGCCTGCGTCGGCGGCTTCTCTTTTGAAAAAAGCCAGTTCAACCGGGCCACCCAGTCCTTTCGCCAGCCGGGCTCGTCCTTCAAGCCTGTGGTTTATTCGGTTGCCATGGACAACGGCATGACTCCGGCCACCGTGGTCATGGACGGCCCCTTCTCCTACCGCGACCCCTGGAGCGGGCAGGTCTGGACGCCCGGCAACTACGAGGGCGACTACGGCGGGCCCATGACCATCCGGTCGGCCCTGGCCAAGTCCAAAAACCTCGTCACCGTGCGCGTGGCCCAGCAGGTGGGCATGAAAAAGATCGTGGAGCGGGCCCAGGAACTGGGCCTTCGCGGCGAATTCGTGCCCTACCTGCCCGTCAGCCTCGGGGCCGTGGCCGTCAACCTCCTCGACATGGTTCACGCCTATTCCGCCTTCGCCCGGGACGGCTCGACCATCACCCCGCGTTTCATCCTGGACGTCAAGAGCCCGTGGGGCGAGGAAATCTTCGTCAACAAGCCCGAGATCAAGCAGGTCCTCACGCCCCAGACCGCCTACGTCATGGACTGCCTGCTGAAAGAAGTCGTCCGCGCCGGCACGGCCACCGCGGTCAAGGTCCTCGGCCGGCCGCTGGCCGGCAAGACCGGCACCACCAACGACTTCCAGGACGCCTGGTTCATGGGCTTTTCCCCCTACCTGCTGACCGGCTGCTACATCGGCTTCGACCAGCCCAAGTCCATGGGCAAGGGCGAAACCGGCGGCCGGGCCGCGCTGCCCATCTGGCTGTCCTACCGCAAGGCCGTGGAAGACGACTACCCGGTGGAAGACTTCTCCCGGCCGCCGGGCATCGTCATGGGCACCGTGGACGGCGTGGCCATGGCCTTCAAGGAAGGCACCGAGCGCGGCTCCATGGCCATCATGGACCAGGAGCAGGAAAAGGCGTTTTTCACCGACCCCAACGCCCCCCTCGGCAAGGGCGAGGACCTGCTCAAGCAGATGTTCTAATTCTATGCCTCCGGGCCTCCGGCGGCCGGGGCGCCGCCCCGGACCCCGCCGGGGCGCTGCCCCGGACCCTACCAGGGCGCTGCCCCGGACCCCCCGGAAAGGGGTGGGCCAGGGTGGCGGATGCGTTTGTGGGCGGGCCCAGGCGGCGATATTCCGCATGGTTCCCTGTGTGACTCCCTTGCCGCTTTCCCTCTTTTTTGTCTGCGCCGCCTGAAGCGGCCGCATTTTTCCTTCCTTCCGTCTGCCAGACGGCCCGCCCGTTGCGGTCGTCGTCCTCCCTTCGATCGTTTGTCCAAGCGTTTCCGGCTTGCAGCGAAGGCGCCTTTCGGCGCCTGTCGGGCCTGGCCGGCGAGCCACCCTGGCCGCAGGCAGGGCCTTGCCTGTCCCTTTCCCGATCTTCGCGGCTCCAAATCCGGCTCCAGGCCGTACCGGCCGCCTTGGCGACGCATCCCCGGCCCGGATGTTACAGAAGACTGTAATAAAATTCTCTTGTATGGAAATTGCATTGCAATAGGGCAATGGGAAAAAGCTTCCACCAGGATCATGATGGCATTGCGCTAATGGTGGGGACGGACGTTGCGTCCAGGAAAGAACGCCGTTGGAAAGCAGAAAAGATCGAGAATGGCCCGACGAGAAAAGTTCCCAAAAGGTTACAGATAAATTATAATTTTTTATCCATAAAGACTTCCGTAGTGCGGCCGATATGCTTGAGGCAGGCAATTTTGCCCGGTAACCAAGGAGAAACCTATGTCCACCGATCTTGTCGGCCTCAACTATGCGTCCAATACGACGACGACCGCGTCCGGACTCCTGAATGGAACCGGCTCCACGTCCGGCACGAGTTCCACCTCCTCCCTCAACGCCGGAGGCCTGAGCATCCAGGGCGATGGCGGGGACGAGAAGAAGTTTTCCCAGGGTGCGGAGATGATGCAGAAACTCAAAGACCTGCAGGCCTCGGACCCGGACAAGTTCAAGGAGGTGGCCCAGACCATTTCGGACAAGCTGACCGAGGCCGCCAAAAACAGCACCGATTCCAAAGCGTCCGACATGCTGACCAAGATGGCCGACAAGTTCGCCGGCGCGGCCAAATCCGGCGACATGTCCTCCCTGACCCCGCCCCAACAGCCGGCAGCCGGGGCCGGGCCCCAGGCCCAGGCGGCTATGAAGTACGCCGAGGCCGGGGGCACCAATCCCATGGAACAGCTCGACAGCGTCATATCGAGCGCCCTGTCCGGCGTGGAGACGACTTCGGCGTAAGCCGCCGCACACGATGTTCCCCGCCGCCGGGCCTTTGCCGGGCGACCGGCGGCGGGGGGCGGTGCGGTTACAGCCCGCCCACGGACCCTTCGAAGCCAAGAAACGTGTTTTCGCGGCTGAGCGCCTCGGCCGGCGGATGGCGTCGGGCCAACTCCTCGAGGTCGTCCAGATAGCGCTGCCAGTTGCTCAAATAAAACGACAAGGCCGGCGCGAACTTCCTGCCCACCAGACCGTCGATGAAAAGGCGACTGATCTCCTTTTCCCGCTTGAGGACCAGCTGCGACAGCAAAAAGACCCGCCGTTCCTCCAGGGTCATGGCCCGGATCGCCTGGTCGAGGACCGTGCGCGCCCGGGGCTGGTACATCCAGAAATAAAGAAAATCCAAGGCATTGACGATGACGATCTTGTCCAGGTCGCGGTTTTCCGAGCCGAGGGCCGAGATGAACGCCTTGGGCGTTTCCAGGAGCTTGGCCACGTCCTCGCTCGGATAAAGCGTCTCCAGCAGGGAATAGGTGTCGTAGAGCTGGCGGATCTTGGCGCGGTAGTCGCGAAGCCGCATTCGCACGTACCGGCCCCGGTCGGCCAGGCCCTCGATGCCGGCGGCCACGCAGTCCGAGGCGAATTTGGACACGATGGCGGCAAAGGGTTCGAGGTCCGCCGCCGGGTCCGCCACCCCGGCCTTCCAAAGGATCCAGGCCAGGCCCTGGTTGAAGCCAAGGGCCAGGGGGATCGACAGGACCGAGCGGAAGAGGTTGCCGACGGCGGCGGATTGCGGCAGGCCCCGGAAAAGGTTGTGGCTGGCCAGATAAAGGCCGTTGGCCAGGGCCATGGCCGCGAACAGGGCCAGCGGGTTGGTCGCGGTGGTGATGCCGAGTCCCTGGTCGAGGAGGACGGTCCGCACCAGGATGTCGAGGAGCGGCACGGAAAAGCCGGTGAAAAGAAGCGAGTCCGCCAGCCGGTCGAAACGCACGTAGTCTTTCCAGGTGAGAAGCGGGCTGCCGCGAAATCCGCCGCAGCCAAGGACCGCCTGGAGGACGTTTCGAAGGCCGGTGATGCCAAACCAGATGAAGGGTCCCAGCCAGGCCAGCACCCACCAGGAATGGACCGTGGCGAACGAGGCTGCGGCCACGACGAAGCCGACCAGGATCTTGAGCGTGTTTTTGAGCGTGCCGTTTACGGTGCGAACGGTGAGGCGGGGCGGCCGCCCGACCGCCGCGGCCTCGGCCTGGAACCGTTCGCTGGCCTTGGGCTGGACGCCGCCCAGGGTGTGGATGTTGGCGGTCGCGGCCGTGGCCTTGTACGGCCGCTCCCGGACCCAGGACAGCCGGCTCCGGTAGCCGGCCAGCCGAAACCCGGGCAGCTCGCGCAGGAACCGGAAAAACCGGGCCGAAAGCGGGGAGGCGAATTCGTCCGGCAGGGTGGTGACGCGGGGGCTGACCATGAGGCCGACCGGGATGGCCCGGCGAAGGCTCAGCCGGGGGTGCTTTTCGCGCCGGGCCAGCCGGTTGCGGGCCCGGCTGGTCAAGGTGTCCGCCACCACGAGCCCCATGCCGTGGCTGCGGGTGGACTGGCCCGTGGAGTCGGTGCCGATGCGCGAGCCAAGTGCGTGCTTGCGGTAGGCGGCGACAAGGGACGCCACGGCCGGGAGCAGGGCCCGCAGCCGGGCCGCCTTGTCCGGATCGCCGCCCGGGCCGTCCAGCCGGTCGGCCGTCCGCACGATCAGGCGTTTTAAGGCCACCACGTTGCCGGTGTTGACGATGGAGAGCAGCGCCAACGTTTCGCCGGTATCGTGGCCGGTGGTTTCGAAGACCCGGAGGTTGAAGATGTCGCAATGGGTGATGGCCCCCTTGCAGGCGAAAAGGACGGAGAGCACGTCGGCGAGGGCCATTTCGGCCGTGACCAGGGTCAGCCGGTTGTCGCAGTGGAGCGCCGCCATCTCCTCCACCAGGGCGGCGGGCGAAAGGGCCAGCCGCTCGGGCAGGGTTTCGCCGGGGCCGGCCTCCTCCGGGAGCGGGATGCCGGGGTTGGCTTCGGGCGACAGGTAGGTTTCGAGCAGGGCCTCGGTATCCAGGGCGTCGCGTTCGGCCAGAAAGGCGCACGAGTCCGGGCACTTCCCGGCCGCAGCCAGGCTTTCGGCCGCCCGGGCGTCCAGGAAGGGCTGCAGGTTGTCGTGGATAAACCGGGCCAGGTGCAGGATGCTCGCCTGGCCCGCGCCGACGAAGGCCAGGAATTCCTCGGGGTCGAGCGGCGGCAGGGCGAACCCGTGGCGTTCGTTGATATCGAGGCGGTGGCGGTCGTTGAAGGCGGCAAGCACTGCCAGCACGTGGCGCTGCCACCGCAACGACAGGTCGAACCCCTGGCGCATGAAGGCCCGCACCCCGGGCCGGGCCAAAAACTGCGAAAAATCCTCCGGCTGGGACAGCCCGCGCGGCGTCCAGATGATCTTGACCAGCCGGCCCTCGTGCCGGGCCAGGCACTCGATGCCGATGTCCACGGCCATGTCCATGATGGCGGCGGCTTCGAGCAGTTCGGCCGCCGTCTCCTGGCGCACGAAGTGGTAGTGGATGACGGTCAGCCGGCGGATGCCCTTGATCCAGGCGTCCATGATGAGATGGGTGGGGGATTTGCGGCCCTTGGTGTTGGCGTCGTGGATGTGGTCGTCAAAGGCGTCCTGGTTCCAGGCCTCGGGCATTTCGAGCAGGTGGAATTCGGCCAGGAGCCGCCGCACCGTCCGGGGCTTGCCGGTCACGGCCAGACGGAAGTCGTGGGCCAGCTCCAGTTGGCGGCGCGGATTGTCCCGGGTCCGCACCAGCTCCTTCATGATCTGCAGGAGCACCCGGGCGGTGTTTTTTTCCAGGCCCGATTCGGCCGTGGCCGTGACCTCGTCGCGAAGCGAGCGCAGGGCCGTCAGCCGATCCCCGGCCAGGCCCGCTTCCAGGGAGCCGAGCAGGTGGATGGTGGCGTAGGCGATGCGCAGCCCCCGGGGCGCGGCCATCTCCTTGATGCCGTGGGGATGGAGGTAGGGCGCGAGCAGGCGTTTGAGGCTCGAGGAGCCGCCACGGGCCAGGACGTCGTCGACGATGCGCAGCAGCGCATGGTCTTCCCGGTCGAAACACAGGCGGGAGAGGAGGCCGGCCGGGGCGCCGGGCCGGGGGGTGCCTCGGCCGGCCGGCTCGGGCAGGGGCGGGAAAGAGGTGCCCAATGCGGGATGCTCCTTTGTAACCATCTCGTATTTCTTATAAAAGAAGTATCCGGCCGAGCCCTTTGCCGTCAAGGGCCACCCTGGATCGGCGGGCGGCCAGGCTTTCTCGGCCCGCCTGCCGGGGTTCTCCCGCCAAGGCGGGCGGATGCGGCCGGGGCTCGTTCGAGTTTGCTTGGCCTGGCGAACGGATTTTGGTAACATGCAATGCCACGGTGCGGCTCCCGGGCCGGCCGGAAGAAGGGAGGAACGATGGAAAAACGCAAAGTCCCCAAGGCGGCCTTCGATATCGTGGCCACGGCTGCCCGGCACATCCGGGAACTGGAGGCCAAGGCCCTTGGCGCCCTGCACGAGGCCGGCGACACGGCCGCCCACCGGGAGGGCCTCACCCGCAAGTGCCTGCTCCTCGAAGCCCTGCCCGAGGAAGCGGCCGGGGCCTTGAAGGACGCCTCGGGCGCTTCAGGCCCGGTGGACGCGGCGGACGTGGCCGCCTTTGCGGCGGGCCTCGAAAGTTTCGCCCACCGGGCCGGCCAGGCCCTGTCCCTGGAGAGCGTTTTCTTCATGGGCGCGTTGCTCTATCCCGAGGACTACCAGGAAGGCCAACCAAACGACCTGGAGCGGTTCCTGGACCGTTTCGAGGCGGCCTGATTTTCCATGCGCGTTTTCGAGCCCATCACCATAAACGGCATGCGGGTGAAAAACCGTTTTGTCCGTTCCGCCACGGCCGAGGGCCTGGCCGCCCCGGACGGTTCGGCCACCGACCGGCTGGAGGCGGCCATGAAGCGCCTGGCCATGGGCGAGGTGGGGCTTGTCATCTCCGGCCACGCCTACGTGGAGAAACGCGGCCAGGCCGGCCCCTGGCAGCTCGGCGTCCACACCCCGGACATGGAGCCGGGCATCGCCCGGCTGGCCCGGGCCGTCCACGCCTATGGCGGGCGGTTCGTGGTGCAGCTGGCCCACGCCGGTTGCCGGGCCGCGACCGAACATTCCGGCGAGCCGGCGGTGGGGCCGTCCGCCCTGGCCGGTTCCGAGGACCCGAAGGCCCCCTTGTGCCGGCCCATGGAGGCCGAGGACCTGGCCCGGCTGGAAGCCGCCTTTGGCACGGCCGCGGCCCTGTGCCGGGAGGCCGGGGCCGACGGCGTGCAGATCCACGCGGCCCACGGCTATGGCCTGAGCCAATTCCTCTCCCCGCGCACCAACCGCCGCCTGGGGGCCTACGGCGGGTCCCTGGCCAACCGGGCCCGGCTTCTGCTCGAAGTCATCTGGGCCATCCGGGGCCGGGTCGGCCCGGACTACCCGGTGCTGGTCAAGCTCAACAGCGACGATTTCATCGAGGGCGGCCTCTCGGCCGAGGAGAGCCGGCAGGTCGTCCACTGGCTGGCCGGGGCCGGAGCGGACGCGGTGGAGCTGTCCGGCGGCACCTTCGACTCCGGCAGGCTGTCGCCGATCCGGCCCGGCCGGATCGCCCTTCCGGACGGCGAGGCCTATTACCGCGAGGCGGCCCGGGCCGTGAAGGCCGAGGGCCTGCCTATCCCCGTCCTCCTGGTCGGCGGCATCCGGAGCCTTCCGACGGCCGAGGATCTGGTCGCCTCGGGCGCGGCCGACATGGTGGCCCTGTCCCGGCCGCTTATCCGCGAGCCGGGGCTTGTGGCCCGGTGGAAGGGCGGGCAGGACGCGCCATCGGCCTGCGTGAGCGACAACCTGTGTTTCGTGCCCCTGCGCCGGGGCGAGGGCGTGTCCTGTCTGACGGAGCTGCGGGAAAAAAAGCGCGCCGGCCAGGCCCAGGAAGCCAGGATTTAGCAGGGAGGAAGCCTCCGGCGGCCAAAGGGCTTGGCCCTTTGGAAACCCCTAAAAGGTGGCCGCGGCACTCCCGGGAAGGAGCACCCCGGAGATTTGCAAGCACGGGCTCCACTTTTGCCTAACAGGCGGACGCGGCACTCCCGGGAAGGAGAACGGGCCTTGGCATGCTGTATTTTGTGATCAAGGCCGTTTTGGCCGTCTGCTTCCTGGTTTTCGTCATCCGAAAGCTGAAGATCTGATCCGTGGCCGCCCTGCTGTCGGAAATGACGGCGGGGGTTACGCGGAAGAACCTGCCGGCGGTCTGCCGGTTTCTTTTTTTAAGCCCCCGCCGTGTCAAACCTTCCGCCCTGTGGGTTCCGGCCGGAGGCCCGGGCGCGTTCCCCCTGGCCGGATTCGCAGCCGGCGCCGGCCCGGCTGCGCTCGGAGGCGCGGCCTATTCCAGCTTGTTCTGAATAAAGGCGATGGTCTTTTCCGGCAGGGCCTTTGGGGCCCCGCCGCTGCCGAGGTCGGAGAGATCCTCGGTGATGGTCAGCATGAGGCTCGTGAACCGGGTCTGCTTTTGCAGCCGTTCCCGGGCGTCGGGGCTGTGCCAGGCCTCTTTGAGCAGCTCGGCCGCGTGGTGGTGGATCATGAGGGCCAGGGGCTTTGGCATGGTGCCGTAGTATTCGAGCATGTTGGCCTTCATCTCGTCGATGCTGGCCAGAAATTCCCCGAACTGCTCGGTCTGCCGCTCCTCTTCCATTCGGGTGCGGCGGCACTCCTCCTTGAACCGGATGTCCATGAGTTCCAGGCGCTGCCTGAGTTCGGCCTCGGCCACCTGCTTTTCTTCCTTGAGCCGGTCGAGGTCGGCCTGGTTGGCCTTTTGCCAGTCCGCGGATTCGCTTTTGACGGTATGGATCAGCTTGGAAATGAATTTCCCGATGTTTTCCGGAATCGACATGCTTACCTCACCTGCTCGAAAAAGAGTTCCATGACCGGGGAAAGCTGCTTTTCCCGAGTGCCCGCGAAAAAGGTGTGCAGGGCATAGAGTCGGTCAAAGTCGATGGTCGTGACCGCCTTTTCAATGAAGACCGACGTCCGCTGGTGGAGATAGGGCGTCATGTCCGGCTTTTTTTCCTCGAGTTGGGTCCGCACCAGCTCGGCCAGCTCGCGGATGTTTTTGCGCTGGTGGCGCACGGCCAGCTTCTTGCGCCGGGCCTGGCCCCGGGCCGCGATGTCGTCCCGGATGCGCCGGTGTTTTTGCAGCTTGCGCTCCAGCCGGGTCTTTTTGCGGGAGAAAAAGAGGAAGCCGAGAAAGCCGAGCAGCAAGGCCGGGGCATACAGGGCGACCACGGAAAAAGAGAAAAAGACCAGGGACGTTTCTGCGGGATGTGGAGCCATGGGCGTCAGGCGGCCGGCGGCGTGTCCGGCCCGGGACAGAAGGTTGGCCGCACCGGCCGGCGGCCCGGGGAGGGGGCGAGGGGGCGGAAGAAGCGGTGCGGGCGCGCGGCGGCGGCAAAAAAACGGGGATGCATCATGCGCTTGGTGCCGCCGGAGGAAAGGGAAAGGCCGCAGGGGCCGTGTCCCTGTTTCCGTCGGTCATGTCCTGGCTGCTAGTGAAAAGGTCGGGATTCGTCAAGCCGGGGGGAATTTTTGACAAAAAGCTCAAACACGGCGGGGTGGGGCCGCCCCCGCCTCCGGAGCGGGAGTGGGGCGGGGGCGGCCGGAGCCTACAGGGAGTTGCGGAAGATGCGCTCCACCACGGCCTCGTCCACGGGAATGGGGGCCAGGGGGAAGAGCATCTTGGACAGGGAGGAGGCCATGGACGTCTTGACCAGGGCCGGGATGTCGGCCTCGGTGTAGTAGCCGGCCATGGTGGTCGGCTGGCCGACCCCGTGGCACCAGCAGCGCAGCTTCTCCACCACGAAATCCGTCTCGCGCGGCTCGCCGACCAGGCCCGGGATGATCGGCGCGAAAAGATCCGCCACCACCTCGGGCACGGCCGGGTAGATTTCCTTGACCATGGCCGGCATGAGGATGCCCAGCCCGTCGCCGTGGGTGACGCCGGCATTGAGCGTGCTCATGGCATGCTCCATGGCGTGGGTGATGTGGAGCAGGCCGAGGTCGAAGCTGATGCCGGCGATGGCCGAGGCGTACAGGAGCCAGTAGCGGGCGGTCAGGTTGCCGGGCTCGACGATGGCGGTCGGCAGGTAGGTGGCCACCAGCCGGATGGCGTCGCGGGCCAGGCCTATGGAGTAGGGCGTGGTGGTGATGGTGGTCGCGGCCTCCAGCGCGTGGTTGACCGCGTCGATGGAGGTGGAAATGGTCTGCTTGCGGGGCATGGTGGCGGTCAGGGCCGGATCTTCGATGGTGTAGGTGGCGTAGATGTGGGGCGAATTGATGGCCGGCTTGTCCTCGCCGTCGGACTGGGCCACGGCGAAGGCGTCGCACTCCGAGCCCGTGCCGTGGGAGGTGTTTATGAGGACCAGCGGCATGGCGCCGGTGATGGCCGCCCCTTTCTCGTAGAAATCCACGGACTTCTGTCCCGGGTGCTTCATGAGGACCGCCGCCGTCTTGGCTGTGTCCATGGCGCTGCCGCCGCCGATGGCCAGGATGGCCTTGGCGCCGAAGGACTGGCCCATGGCCGCGGCTTCCTCGCAGTTGGCATAGGTGGGGTTGGGGCGCACCTTGTCGTAGTGCTCGAAGGCGACGTGTTTTTTGAGCGCCGGTTCCACGGTGCTCCAGGCGCCGCTGGCCTGGTAGGCGATGGCGTCGGTGACCACCAGGAACCGGTCCGTTCCCGCAGCGGCCATGCCGGCCAGGATGTCGTCGATCTTTTTCACGGCGCCGACGCCGAAATAGGTGGTCGGCCGGGTCGGTTGGAGCACAAAGACCTTGTGGATGTCGATCTTCTTTTCCCACTGGGCCATGACGTCCCTCCTTGTGTAGCCTTGTTACACAGCCAGAGCGCGGCCGAGCCCCTGCGACGCTCGCCGAAGCGGGCCGCGTTGTCCTCCTTCATCGTTATGGTGCAAACAATAGGTTTGGGAAACGATAGCATCCCGCGCCTGGAACGCAAGGGACATATTGCCACACTATGCGTGCAACAGGCTGTTTGCAGAGGGAAAGAGTCGGGAATGCGCGGGGAGCTAATTGTCGCGGGGGCTGTGCGAAGAGTTTAAGAAGTATTGTGTTATTTAGATTGCTTTTGCTCGCGAAGAAATTCGATATCGACAGCTTTAAAAACTTTATATAGGGAGGATATCACATTGCGAAGATTTTTAATTTTTTCGTTGGAATCTTTTGCTACAATAAGATTGTCGATGGATTCGTGATACCAAAATAGTGCAAGGTGTATATTAAAATGTTCATAGTCTCCCGCAAACTTTTCTGAGAATTTTTTATCCAGCGGATTAGTTTTTAGCCCTTCAATTATTCTATCAATGTCGTAAATGTCATGCTTGGAAGTGAATATCTCGTTGAAATTCTCTTCTAAATATAAGCACATATCTAGGTTTAGTCCGAGTGTAGGTTTTTTCTGATACTTATTCTCAAGCCTGCATTGTGATAAGAAAAAGACGGTAGAAAGGGGGGTAAGGGTTGAAACTATGTGTTGATGGACTAGAAAATAAATTTTGACTTTATCGTTTCTTTCTTTTCGTTTTAATTCAATAAAACCGAGGCCAAACAAAAAGACGATTACATCAAAACATGTGCTTATTAGGCTAGAAATAATATTAGATATTTTGTCATTAGACGATGCAAATAATAGTATGCTTAGAAATAATATGGACAATAATAATAGAACTATTGCTCGGCTGTATAATTTTTCTGGATTGACAAAGGAGAAACGATTGAGAGTTTGTGAAAAAAAACGTTCAAAAAAATGATCTATGCTCTGGAGAGTTTTTTGAAGTAATTTTCCCATGTTTTATCAATTGCGAACTAGATTAAAAAAGAAAGATAATTACAAAAGAGCTTTGAGTTGCTAATATTTCCTTAATTCGAAGAGCTTTTTGCTCTGGGTCGAGACGATGTGGAAGTACTTGTCCTGGGGGATGAAGATGTAGGGCACGTCCTCGGCCCGGCGGAAGAGGAAGTCCGAGAGGATCATGCGGTTGACCGCCTGGTGGCCGATAATCATGATGTATTCGGAATTGCCGCTCAGATAGATGGCTTTCTTGACCCCCCGGTAGACCCGGCCGGCCATGGTGGCGTAGCCCTCGCCGCCGGGATAGACGAAGTTGTACTTGTTGCGCGACCGGGCCGCGAACAGTTCCGGCCGGGTCCGCTCGATATCCGCGTAGGACAGGCCCTCGCACTCGCCGACGTTTATCTCGTCGAACTCCGAAAAGGCGTGGTGGATGGTCTGGCCCCGACGCGTTTCCAGGAGCGGCTCGGCCATCTCCAGGGTGCGCCGCAGCGTGCTCGTGAAGATGTAGGGGAGCGGGGTGCCGATGAAACGCCGGGACAGGGCCCAGGCCTGGTTGCGTCCCTTGTCCGTCAGGCCCGAATCCCCGCCGATCCGGTCGCGCACGTTGTAGACGCTTTCGGCGTGGCGCACGAGAAAGAGGTTTTTGATCCAGTCCGACATGAGCAGGTCGCGGACCCGGCCGTAATAGGGCAACTCCGCCGAGACCCGCTCGGCCAGGATGCGGTTGTTGAGGGTGTCCAGGCGCACCAGGTCGCGGACCTCGTCCGGGGGCTCGTAGATGTGGCGGTAGTAGCCGATGCGGGTGACGAAGCTTTCCTTGGCCTCGGCCTCGGTCAGGTGGGCGAATTCCGGCAGCTTGGCCTTGCGGGCCACGGACAGGGCGAGGAGCTCCGGGTCGTCGTTTATGCACTCGACAAAGAGGAGCGGGTGGTTCGGCAGGTGCCGGCGCAACGTCTCCCGCCGCTTGCGGGAGACGTTGGTGGCGTCGAGGATGGCGACCTGCCCTTCGGCCGAGAGAAAGGCCTTGGCCTCGGCGAAGTTGACGGCCGCGATCCGCTCCCGGAGCCCGACGGCCTGGCTGTTGTCCGGGTCGTAGAAGCCGGAATGGGACGTGTTGCCCGGGACCATGCGGCGGCGCACGTCGCCGTTGTTGAAGATGCCGACCCGGATGTCGTCTTTTTCCAGGTTTTCCTTGATCTTGGCCGCGATGGTGGACTTGCCCATGGCCGGCAGCCCCACCATGGCGATGTAGAGCTTGGCCGGCCGCGCCATTACAGCAACCCGACTTCCCAGTTGAAGTGGCTGGTGCGGTCCTTTCGGGCCACGTCCCGGGGCAGGGGCTCGCGCATGTCGGCGAAGACCACGTACCCGGCTTTCACCAGCTCGTCCCGGTGCTTGTAGAGGTCCACTTCCCAGTTGGCGTAGAGCCAGTAGGTCCGGTCGTACTTGACGGCCCACAGGCCCTCTTCCTTGGGGCTGATGACGGGCAGGCAGGTCTTGACCTCGCCGGAGAGGACCCGGGACAGCCCGAGGGGCCAGGCGCCCTTGTGCACGAGCCCAAGGGGCAGGGGCGACAGGGCCGGCAGGGAGAGGAGGTCCTCGCCCGAAAGCTCCGGCGAAACGAAGGATCCGGCAAAGCCGAGCCGGGCCAGCTCGCCGAGGGCCACCTGGTTGGCGATGTTGCAAAAGGGGCCGGCCCAGAAATCCACACCCTTGGCCGCCTTGGGGAAAAGGCTCGTCTGCCACGGCGCCCCGAGCACGAACCGCTTGCCGCCGCGCGACACGATGGCCGCGATGAGGCTTACGAACTCGCTCTCCTCGTCCGGCCAGATGACCGGCGGCAGCCACCACCACACCGAGGCCGCCCGGCCAAGGGGCAGGTTGTGGGCCCGCTTGGTCGAGACCCAGACCCCGAACGGCCCCTTCTCCTTGCGCATGTCCGGATGGCGCCAGACGCTGTAGAAAAGCGGTTCGATGGCCCGGGCGGGCTTGCGGGGTTTGGGCAGCTTGGCCGTGAATTCCACGGGCTTTGCCTCGCGTTCGGGAATCTTGGCCGCCTCGGCTTCGAGGGGCCGCAGCTTTTCCATGAGCGCCGGCTCGCGCCGGTCGATCAAAAAGACCGGGGCCCCGGATTCCGGGCGCGGGGCGTCGGTGAAGGTCAGGGTCAGCCGGCCGCTCTTGGGCACGGACCGGGTCACCTTGACCACCCGGTGGCCGGGCTCGTCCTCGGAGCCGATGCGCAGGAGATCCCCCGGCAAAAGGGCCACCCGGGCCGACAGGTTCCACTGGCCGCTTTTGATGCCGCGGGTGATCTTGCCGGCCGGCAGGCCCGAACCCGTGCGCTCCTTGGTGTCCACCGGATTTTTGGGGCGCTGGGGCAGGAAGTTGTAGTTGGTGACGGCCCGGCCAAGGGCCTGCTCCAGGTAGCTGGTGGCCATCTTCTTGGCCGAGGCGTCGTCCGGGGCGTCGCGCAAGAGCTTGTAGGCGGCCACGGTGTGGTAGACGTAGTGGGGGCCTTTCTTTCTGCCCTCGATCTTCCAGGCCGTGATCTGCGGGATGGTGAGCAAGGCCTTGGTCAGGACATCGAGGCTCAGGTCCTGGCAGGAGAAATACCGGCCCTTCTGGCCCCGGTGCTCGTAGACCCGGCGGCAGGGCTGGACGCACCGGCCGCGAAGGCCGGATTTGCCGCCAAGGAAACTGCTCCAGTAGCAGCGGCCCGACACGTTGTAGCAGAGGGCCCCGTGGACAAAGGCCTCGAGAGACAGGCCTTCCGGCGCGGCCTCGGCCATCTCGCGCATCTCGTCGATGGACAGTTCGCGCGGCAGGACCACCCGGGAAACGGACAGGGACGGCATCATGGAAAGGCCGGTCGGGCTCGACACGTTGGCCAGGGTCGAGAGGTGCAGCTCGCCCTTGAACCCGGCCTGCCGGGCGATGGCGGCCACGCCGAGGTCCTGGACGATGAGCGCGTCCGGACCCACGTCCTCGGCCAGGCGCAGGACCAGCCGGCCGGCCTTGTCGGCCTCGTCGGGCTTTAAAAGCGTGTTGATGGCGACATAGGTGCGCACGTTCCTGGCCCGGGCCACGGCGGCCAGGGCGGCCAGCTCCGAAATGGAGAAGTTGCGGGCCAGCATGCGGGCGGAAAAATGTTTGAGCCCGGCGTAGACGGCGTCCGCGCCGGCGGCCACGGCCGCCATAAAGGAATAAGGGTCGCCCGCGGGGGCTAAAATCTCAGGCTTTTTCGCCTCGGTCATAGGGATTCTCTTTTGAAGGGATTGTCGGGCGAATCGCCGCGAGGCAGTAGGATAGGACAGAACGCCCCGGGAGGGAACCTTTTTTCCGTTCCTTTTCCGACAAGCCTTATCGGGAAACGGCTTCCCCGGCCGCCGGCCCGCCAAGGCCGGCCCATTGTGCGGCCCCTTTGCCGTCACCGTATTGCAACGCACCCGCTTTGGTGCCAAGGTCGCGGGATACACTTTTGCCTGGAGGGGTGGCCGTGAAGCTGGTGACCGAGCAGATGGAGCAATACTTGTCGGGCGGGGCCTGGATTCGAAAAATCTTCGAGCAGGGGCTCGAACTCAAAAAACGCTACGGCGAAGAGGCCGTGTGCGATTTCTCGCTCGGCAACCCCGACCTGCCGCCCCCGGCCGTGGTCGGCGAGTGTCTGGCCGAGCTGGCCGGCCAGGCCGACCGGCCCTTTGCCTTCGGCTACATGCCCAATCCCGGCTACCCGGCCGTGCGGGCCGCCCTGGCCGAACACCTTTCGGCCGAACAGGGCGTGGCCGTCACCGCCGCCGACCTGCTTCTTACTTGCGGCGCGGCCGGCGGCATCAACGTCTTTTTCCGGGCCGTGCTGACGCCCGGCGACGAGGTCGTCTGCCCCAGCCCCTATTTCGTGGAATACGGCTTTTACGCCGCCAACCATGGGGCCACGCTGGTGCCGGCGCCAACCAGGCCCGATACCTTCGACCTCGACATCGCGGCCCTGGAGGCGGCCATCACCCCCCGGACCCGGGTGGTCATGATCAACTCGCCCAATAACCCCACGGGCCAGGTCTACGGCCGGGAAACGCTCATGGAATTGGCCGCCATGCTGACGCGCCAAAGCGCCGGCCGCGACCGGCCCATTTATCTGTTGGCCGACGAGCCTTACCGGTTTCTGGCCTACGACGGGGTGGCCGTGCCGTCGGTCCTGCCGCTCTATCCGTATTCCCTGGTCATCGGCTCGTTTTCCAAAAACCTGTCCCTGCCGGGCGAGCGGATCGGCTTCGTGGTGGTCTCGCCGGACATGCCCGGCCGGGAGCGGCTGGTGGCCGGCATGGTCTTCGCCAACCGCATCATGGGCTTTGTCAACGCCCCGGCCGTGGGGCAGGCCCTGCTCCTTCGCGCCCTTGGCCACGAGGTCGACCGCACGGTCTACGAGCGGCGGCGGGCGGCCATGGCCCGGGTGCTGACCGAGGCCGGGTACGAGTTTTTCATGCCGCGCGGGGCGTTTTATTTCTTCCCCAAGTCCCCGGACCCGGACGAGGTGGCCTTTGTCGAGCGGCTGGCGGCCGAGCGGGTCCTGGCCGTGCCCGGCCGGGGATTCGGCCTGCCGGGCTACTTCCGGCTGGCCTTTTGCGTGGACGAGGCGGTCATCGACCGGTCCGAACCGGGGTTTGCCCGGGCCATCGCCGGCTGATCCGGCCGGCCCGTTGCGGCGGCGGCGCGGGGAGGGCGGCGGCGCCCCCGCGCCACGCGGCCTTTGGCCCCGTGCCCGTCCTGGCCCGGACCCTGGCCAGCGAAATAGGTGTTGACAAGGTGCCACCCCGGGCTTAATCCTGACGTATTCACAACATTGGCTAAGTCTTTTTAACCGTCTCCGAGGATCTTCGCATCTGCCGAGCTCCCGTCGACCTTGAAGAATTAGCCCCAAACAGTCTGGAGCTCAGCAAATGTCCAAGAAACTCTATGTCGGCAATCTGCCTTTTTCCACCAACGAAGACGAAATCCGCGACATGTTCTCCGCCTACGGCGAAGTGCAGTCCGTCAACCTGATCGTTGACCGCGAGACCGGCCGCCTGCGCGGCTTCGGCTTCGTCGAGATGACCACCGAAGGCGCTGATGCCGCCATGGAAGCCTTGAACGGCAAGGCCTTCGGCGGCCGCGACCTGCGCATCAACGAAGCCCAGGAGCGCCAGCCCCGCCAGGGCATGGGCGGCTCGGGCGCCCCGCGCCGCAACAACTGGTAGTCCCGGGACTGCCGGCGAAATAGACGCCATGGCCCCGTCCGGCAGCGGACGGGGCTTTTTTTTCCGGCTCCGCCGTCCGGGGCCGATCGTCTTCTTGACGCCTGGGCCAGGGGCGGTTAAGAAGTCAAACTTTGCCCTTTACCGAGGTACGCCAGGACCATGTTCGACAGCCTTACCGACAGACTCGACGACGTCTTCCGCAAGATCAGGGGGCATGCCCGACTGACCGAGGAAAACGTCCAGACGGCGCTTCGCGAAGTGCGGCTCGCCCTGCTTGAGGCCGACGTCAACTTCAAGGTCGTCAAGGATTTCGTCGAACGGGTCCGCGAGCGGGCCATGGGCCAGGATGTCTTGAAAAGCCTGACCCCGGGCCAGCAGGTGGTCAAGATCGTCCACGAGGAGATGATCGAGCTCCTCGGCGGCCAGGCCCAGGAACTCGACCTCAAGGCCTCTCCCGCCGTCATCATGGTCGTCGGGCTGCAAGGCTCGGGCAAGACCACCACCTGCGCCAAGCTGGCGCTCAAGCTGCGGCGCGAATTCAAGCGCAAGCCCTACCTCGTGCCGGCCGACGTCTACCGTCCGGCCGCCATCGACCAGCTCCACAAGCTGGCCTCCCAGCTCGACATCCCGGCCTTTCCGTCCACCCCGGACCAGAATCCGGTGGACATCTGCCTGGCCGCCCTGGAAGAGGCCAGGCGCAGCGGACACGACGTGGTGCTCCTCGACACCGCCGGCCGGCTCCACATCGATCAGACCCTCATGGACGAGCTGGCCGCCATCAAGGCCGGGACCAATCCGGGCGAGATCCTGTTCGTGGCCGACGCCATGACCGGCCAGGACGCCGTGACCGTGGCCGCGGCCTTCAACGAGCGCCTGGACGTGTCCGGCATCGTGCTGACCAAGATGGACGGCGACGCCCGGGGCGGCGCGGCCCTGTCCGTCCGGCAGGTCACGGGCAAGGCCATCAAGTTCGTGGGCACGGGCGAAAAAGTCGCCGACCTCGAAGTCTTCCACCCCGACCGGGCCGCCTCGCGCATCCTCGGCATGGGCGACATCCTGACGCTGATCGAAAAAGCCCAGACCGACGTGGACGCCGACGAGGCCGCGGCCATGGAGCGCAAGCTCAGAAAGGCCGAGTTCACCCTGGAGGATTTCCGGACCCAGATGCGCCGGGTGAAAAAGCTCGGCTCCCTGGAAGGGCTCCTGAAGCTCATCCCCGGCATGTCCCAGGTCAGAAAGCAGCTGGGCGAAGTCCAGATGCCGGAGAAGGAGATGGGCCGCGTCGAGGCCATCATCAACTCCATGACCAAGGCCGAGCGGGCGACGCCCAAGCTCATCAACACCAGCCGCCGGGAACGCATCGCCAGGGGATCTGGCACCACGGTCCTCGAAGTCAGCCAACTGCTTAAAAATTTCACGCAGATGCAAAAAATGATGCAGCGCATGATGGGCGGCAAGGGCATGCCGTCCATGCCCAAGATGCCGCCCGGCATGAAGATGCCCGCCGGCATGGGCGGGGGCATGCCCGGGATGCCCGAAGGCGCGCCGGCCATGCCCGTGGATCCCGAGGCCGTCAAGGCCGCCCGGGCCGCGGCCAAGGTGGCGGCCAAGAAGAAGAAAGAACAGCGGAAAAAACGGAAAAAACGCTAGCCTCGGCGAGGCGGCGGACTTCCACAACATCAATCGTCCACCACGAAGGGGGAACACGTTATGGCCATGAAACTGCGACTGACCCGTATGGGCTGCAAAAAGCGTCCGTTTTACCGCATCGTCGCCATGGATTCCAAGACCCGCCGCGACGGCCGCGCCCTGGAGTACCTGGGGTATTACAATCCGATGGTTGACCCGGCGGAAATAAAAGTGGATAGTGCCAAAGTGCGGTCCTGGCTTGAGCGCGGCGCCAAGCCCTCGGATACCGTACGCGCCCTGCTGCAGAAGGCTGGCGTCTAGGCCCACCCGGCAACGCAACCTCTTGAAAGGCGTGGTCCGGGCCAAAAGCCGCGACGCCGCCGCGTTCGCCCCCGGGTACGGCCCGGGGGACTCACGGAAACGGAGGCGGAAGTCCTTCGCTTGCTCTTACGGTTACCTCAGGAGGTGCGTATGTTGAAGGACTTGATTGAGTATGTGGCCAAATCCTTGGTGGATAACCCGGATCAGGTGCACGTGTCGGAGATAGAAGGCGAGCAGACCTCGGTCATCGAACTCAAGGTGGCCAAGGAAGACCTCGGCAAGGTGATCGGCAAACAAGGCCGCACCGCCCGCGCCATGCGCACCATCCTCGGCGCGGCGTCGACCAAGGCCCGCAAACGCTCCGTCCTGGAGATCCTCGAATAACCCGGCCGGCGCGATCGGCCCGCGCCCCGCACCGACAAGGCACCATGGCCGCAGACAAATACATCATTGTGGGAGACGTCGGTCGTCCCCACGGCATCCGAGGGGAGCTTGGCATCAACAGCCATGCCGACTCCCCTTCCTACTTCGCCCGGGGAGCCCTTCTGCGCCTGTCGCCGCCGGCCGACCCCGGGCGCGGCAAGGACTATGTCGTGCGCGCCGCCCGGCCCCACCAGGGCCGCATCCTCGTCACCCTGGACGGCGTTTCGGACCGCAACGCCGCCGAGGCCCTGCGCGGACTGGCCGTGTGCGTTCCTGTCTCGAAACTCGATCCGCCCGATCCGGGCGAAGTCTTTCTCCACGAACTGCTGGGGCTTCGCGTGCGCCTGGCCGGGGCCCAGCCCGCCGACCCCGACCTCGGCGTCCTCGAAGACGTCCGCGATTCCGGCGGAGCCGAACTCTGGATCATCCGCGACGCCAAGGGTCGCGAAATCCTCTTTCCCGCCGCCGACGAACTGGTGCCGGATCTCGACCTCGAGGCCCGCATCGCCGTCATCGACCCGCCACCCGGGCTGCTGGAGCTGTATCAGGTCGATGACGCAGGTGAAGGCGAGGGAAAGGGCAAGGGCGAAAGCGAGTAGTCGGAGCAGGGAAAGGCGAGGATGCCTCCGGCGGCCGGGGGGCGTCGCGCCCCCCGGACCCCCCGAACGGGGCGTGCGGCCGCGCGGTCGTGATGGGACGAGCGGCGGAGCATCGACGTTTGTTGGCGGAAAGGGGCCGGCGACACTGGCTGCAAGGCCAGCCAGCACGCCGGCCCCTTTCCGCCAACAAGGTGCGCCAGCGGCGAAACGCCGTAGGAAGAATTTTTGAAGAAGTCGGAAGTTTGCGGGTGCATCTCGCCGTTCTGACTATTCCTGCCTTGTGGGCGGCGACCGGCCGACTGGCTTTGCAGTCGGCCGGTCGCCGCCCACAGCCAGGGAGGGTCCGGGAGGGGGTTACCCCCTCCCGGCCGCCGGAGGCATCTTTCCATCGTGCAGTTCACCATCGTCAGTCTCTTCCCGGAATTTTTCGATTCCTTCCTTTCCTGCGGGCTGATGGCCAAGGCGGTGGAGGCTGGCGTGGTGGCCGTGGACCGGGTGAACCCCCGCGATTTCGCCCTGGACCGGCACCATACCGTGGACGACCGGCCGTATGGCGGCGGCCCGGGCATGGTGATGGGCCTGCCGACGATGGCGGCGGCGTTGCGGTCCCTGCCGCGTCCGGGAAAGCTCTTGATGCTGTCGCCGGCCGGGAAACCGCTGACCCAGCAGATGGCCGGGGAGCTGGCCGGGGAAGAGGCACTGACGCTTTTGTGCGGCCGGTACGAGGGCATCGACGCCCGGATTTTCGATCTCTTTGACATCACGCCGGTGTCGGTGGGGGATTTCGTCCTGTCCGGGGGGGAATCGGCCGCCGCCTGCCTGATGGAGGCCGTGGCCCGGCTGGTGCCGGGATTCATGGGCAAGGACGCCTCGGCCGACGAGGAGAGCTTTTCCTCCGGGCTTCTGGAGTATCCGCACTACACCCGACCGGAAGTGTTCGAGGGCCTGCCCGTGCCGCCGGAGCTCCTGTCCGGCCACCACGCGGCCATTGCCGACTGGCGGAGAAGGCGGTCGCTTGAGACGACGCTTGGCCTGCGGCCCGATCTTTTCGACCAGACCGCCATCGGCGTGGCGGACGCCGATTTTTTGCGGAGCCGGCCCCGGACGCGGTCAGGGCGCAACATGCACCTGGGCCTGGTGCACGGTCCGGTGGTGCTCAAGGACGGGAAAGTCGGCACGGTCTCTTTGACAAATCTCGACGTCCACGATATAGCGCGCGTTTCCCGTACCTACGGTCTGGGCGGGTTCGAAGTGGTGTCCCCGCTCAGGGACCAGCTGACCCTGGCCGGGCGCATCGTGGACCACTGGCGCACGGGTCCGGGCTCCCGGGCCAATCCGGACCGGGGCGAGGCCCTGTCCCTGGTGCGGCTGCACGAGGGGCTGGACGCGGCCCTGGCGGCGGTTGCCGCCGACCACGGCCGGGAGGCGGCGCTTGTCGCCACCAGCGCCAAGGGTCCGGCCACGCTGTCGTTCGCGGCAGCCCGGGAAATGATCCGTGCGCGTCCGGTGCTGGTGGTGCTTGGCACCGGACATGGGTTGGCCGAGGAAGTGCTGGCCCGGGCCGAAGGGGTCTTGCCGCCGCTGCGGCCGTTTTCGGACTATAATCATCTGTCGGTGCGGGCCGCGGCCGGCATCCTTACCGACAGGCTGCTTGGCGACGCCTCCTGAGGCGCGGCCGGCAACCACAACGACATTCCAAGGCCGGGACGGCGTGCGCGCCGGCGGCTTTACCGAGGAGAAAGCGTCATGAACGTGATCAACCAGATCGAGCGGGAACAGTTGCGCATGGATATCCCGGCGTTTCGCCCGGGCGACACCGTGAAAGTGCACCTGCGTATTCTTGAGGGTGAAAAAGAGCGCATCCAGGTTTTCCAGGGTGCCGTGCTGCGCCTGCGCAAGGGCTCCGTGGATTCCACCTTCACCGTGCGCAAGGTGTCCGACGGCATCGGTGTCGAGCGTATTTTTCCCATGCACTCCCCGTTTATCGAGCGGGTGGAAGTGGTTTCCCAGGGCAAGGTGCGTCGCAGCCGCCTGTACTACCTGCGCGCCCTTCGCGGCAAGGCCGCCCGCATCAAGACGAAGACCAGCTGGGAATCCTAGGCCTCGGCGTTTCGCCGTGGACCGCTCCGGGCTCCCGTTTTTGGCCGTTGCCTGTCCAGTGCCGATCTTTCGGCCGGACAGGCGCGGCTTTTTGCGCCTATGCGTCTGACCTCCGCCACCTGCGGCCCCCTCGTGGTCGGCATCGACGAGGCCGGCCGGGGCTGCCTGGCCGGGCCGGTGGTGGCCGCGGCCGTGGTCCTGCCCGAGGCCTGCCAGCTGCCGGGCCTGACCGATTCCAAAAAGCTTTCCGCGACCAAGCGGGACCGCCTGGCGCCGGCCATCAAAGTCCAGGCCGTTGCCTGGGGCCTGGGCGTGGCCTGGCCGGCCGAGGTCGACCGCATAAACATCCTGCAGGCCACCTTCGCGGCCATGGCCCGGGCCGTGCGGGCCATGCGCGCCGCACCGACGGTGCTGCGCATCGACGGCGACAAGCGGATTCCCGCCGCCTACCTGAATTTTCTGGACGAGGCCCCGGTGCAGGAAGCCATCATCGGCGGCGACCTGACCGTGCCCGCCATTTCCGCCGCCTCCATCCTGGCCAAGACCAGCCGCGACCGGATGATGACGGTCTTTGCCCGCCAATTCCCCGGCTACGGCTTCGAGGGCCACAAGGGCTACGGCGTGGCCGCCCATCTGGCCGCCCTGCGCCAACTTGGCCCGTGCCGCATCCACCGCCTGACCTTCCGGGGCGTCCTGCCCGAAACGTCCCGCCAGCTCGGCCTGCCCGGCCTCTGATCGCCATGTTTGTTCCCGCATCCCACACGCCGACGCTTCCCCTTCCAGGGGGTCCGGGGGGGATGATCCCCCCCGGCGGAGAGGTCCAGGAGAGGCAGAGCCTCTCCTGGCCGCCGGAGGCATCCCTCCCATGACTTCCCCCCACCTTCTCCTGGGCCGCGAAGGCGAGGCCGTGGCCGAGGCGTTGCTCGTCGGCGCGGGGTTCCGGGTCGAGGTCCGCAATTACCGGACGCGGGGCGGGGAGGTGGATCTCATTTGCCTGGACGGCGACACGGTGGTCTTCGTGGAGGTCAAGGCCCGGGGGCCGGGGAGCCTCCTTGATCGGCCGGAGGAGGCCGTGACCCCGGCCAAGCGGGGGCGGATCGCACGGGCGGCTGCGGCCTTTTTGTCCGAGCGGGCCTGGTGGGACCGGCCCTGCCGGTTTGACGTGGTGGCCGTGTCGGTCCATGGCGGACGCCGCACGGCCACCCATCTGCCCGATGCCTTCGGCCTGGAGGACGCCTCGGGAATCGGACGGTTCTACCAGCCGGGGTAGGGTGCCCGGGGCAGGCCGGGCCCCGGCATCGGCTAATCGTCGTCGTCGACCTCGGTGCACGGGCCGTCCTCGGTCAGGGAGAAGGCGGCGGCGGCCTCGAAGATCCGGGCTTCCACGTAGCTGACCGCGTCGTCGTCATCGGAATCGAGGTCGAAGCAGTAGCCGTCCTTGGACAGGAGGCCTTCCGGGATCAGGTCGCCGCGTTCCTCGGGGTCGGTGATGGTGTCGGCGTAGAAGCAGACGGACAGGAATTTTTCGCCGTCAAAGGTGGCCACGTCGACCATGGTGATGACCGGCCGGCCGCGCGGCGGTTCGGCCCGCAGGCTGTAGCTGGCCGGCGGCCGGGGCACGAAGGTGACGGTTGCCTCGCCGAGGCCTTCGAGCACGGATTTGAGGCGTAGGAAGGCCTTTTTGACGCCCTTCGGATCGTCGGTCCAGGCATCGAGGAAAGTATCGAGTTCGGTCATTTCGGATCTCCTAAAGGTAGAAAAGGACGAGCAGGTAGAAGGATAGCCCGATTAGTGAGAAAACAAAATCGCTTCTGGGCATGGTTTCTCCAAAAAAAAGGGTTGCCAAGGTATGGGCCTTGGGATAAATACCGTCTCTCGCCGCCGCCGAGGTAGCTCAGTCGGTAGAGCAGGGGACTGAAAATCCCCGTGTCGGCAGTTCGATTCTGTCCCTCGGCACCATAGAAATCAAAGGCCTTCAGTTGCAAGACTGGGGGCCTTTTTTCTTGTGGTTCATTTCCATGCCGCCCCGGGGCCGCCATCGGGAGCCCGGGATAGGGGGGCTTCGTGGCCCGAAAAGATACACGTTCACCCTGGCCTCAAAGATCCGGGAAGCAGGACTGGAACTGGCCCTCCTGGCGCCGAGAAGGCCACTGCAAAAAAAATCAGAATTTATTTTGTACTTTTTGCTGGGGTCCACCTTTACATTCGGCGGGCCATGCGTATAAATAACGAATGAGCCTTTTCAACGAGCATACTTTTTTGGATCTTGGGCCTTCCGTTGCGCAGTTCCAAGTCATGCGAAAAGCAATGCCAAAAACTGGAGCAAAAGCCCTTGTCTAAGAAACTTTACGTCGGGAACCTTTCCTTCAATTCCACTGAGGATGACATCCGTACCCAGTTCGCCACCTTCGGCGAAGTCATCAGCGTCAACCTCATCACCGACAGGGAAACCGGCCGTCTTCGCGGCTTCGGTTTCGTCGAGATGGACGAGGAAGGCGCCCGGGCTGCCATCCAGGGCATGGACGGCAAGGATTTCGGCGGCCGCAATCTGAAAGTCAACGAAGCCGAAGATAAGCCCCGCTCCGGCGGCGGTGGTGGCGGCGGTGGCCGCGGCAATCGCAGCTGGTAGGCCAAAAGCCTCCGCAAGCATTCCGACCACAAAGGGCCAGGATAAATTCCTGGCCCTTTGTTTATGGAATTTCCCCCTCGCCACAAGGGGGAAATTCGAATGGCCTCGCACCGTGGGCCGCCCGCAAGTGCGGGCCGGTCCGTAGCGTTCCCGCCGGTCACTCCCGCAAGCGGCACACGATCGACGCAACCCCCGTTCAGCCGCATTCCCAGCCGACCTCCCGGAGGCCGCAGCGCGGCGCCACGGGCCTCGTTGGCAGGTCCGGTGACAACCGCCGCCTGCCCTGCTACCAACCCGCCATGGGACGGTCATCGCCGTCACCCTTGCCGTGGGCGCCAGAGCCCTGGCTGGTGCGCTTCACGACGAAGAAAAGGGAAAGGACTTCTCCATGAGGATCGATGACACAAAGCGGCTGTCCGTGGCGGCCAAAATGGCCGACGCCAAAGAATTGTGCCTCGCCCGCCTGCGCGCGGTGCCACGGGAAAAGCGGGATTCCGTGGCCGACGCGATCATGGCCCTGGCCGAACCGGAATGGTGGGAGCGACGACAAAAGGGGGCGGACGTTTTTTTGCTTATCCTGGAATCGCGCAAAAGCGAGGCGCTTAAAATCATCGAAGCGGCGACACGGTAGGATCGTCGGGCGAGGCTCGGACAGGCGGCCGTCGAACGGGCGCTGTCGTGCCTGCCGCCAGACGGGCATCGTGGCGGACTTTCTTTCGGCCCGCCCGGAACGCCTGTCTTGAGCGGGGGGCAGGACCCCGGAGAAATTTTCGGCTGGCCCCGTAACGCGCCGTGGCGGCCGGGCGACTGAGCTGGCGGCGTTCCATGGAAACCGTGACCTGCCTGGAGCCGGTCACGCAGGGATGGGGGAAAGGCGTCCGGCGTCCGCAACCGCCAGGAGCCGGCATCCCCCCGCAGGGCGGCGAAGTGCCCGGGGTTCTTGAAGCCTGCCCATTGCAGCATTGCAAATGGAAGCGCCTCTTGGCGGATGGAAAGGCGTGTACGCGTTCGTATCCACGTCGTTTTCCGCAGAGGGCCCAACGGAGAGCCGGGCGTGTCTGCGTTTTAGCTCGTAAGGAGGAGAAAATGCTGACGTTTGTTGATCTGACCGATTCCGATGTTGTCTCCGATGCCGCCGAGGGCACGGGTCTTGTCGGTGGCCCCATCGAGGACGCCAACGGCAACAGCTACTTCATCGGCCAACCCCTGTCCTCGAGCGAGGCTGCGGTCATTTCCGTCATGAATCTGCTGGCCTCCCAGAATGCGGTCATCCGGGCTTCCGTTGCTTCGCCCTGGGAGCTGGTGGGCGGCGATGCCAATGACGTGCTGTCCGGCGGCTTGACCTGCAACATCGTGTATGGGGAAGGCGGGAACGACAGTCTCGGCGGCGTGTTCGGCAGCAACATCCTGGATGGCGGCACGGACAACGACACGCTCTATGCCGGCACCACGCCGGGGATTTATATCGGCGGCGACGGCACGGATACGATCCTCCTGCCGTCGAGCAGTGGCGCTGTGAATCTGTGCGCCACCAGCATCGTTTACACGGATCCGACGACCAGCACGACCTCCGTGCTGACCGGCTACGCCGCCGTGGACACCTTCACCGGAGCCAACTACGGCTTTATCGACAGCTCGGTGGAGAACGTCACGTTTGTCGCTTCGGGCACCACGGTCAGCCTTTCGACCCTGGCTTCGACCAACTCCATCTAGACCGATTGCAGACTGCGGCGACAGGCGCGCCCGGGGCCGGTTCTTTCACGAGAGATGCAAGGGCCGGCCCTTTTGTTGCCAGGGCCGCCAACCGGCCCGGCGCGGCCCGGACCCGGCAGGCCGGGACGATTCCACCAACCGCCCAGGCCGGCGGAGGAAGCTTGCCATCCTGTTGGCCCGGCTTTTCCCTCCGCTCTGGGCGTGCTCCACACTTGCCAGTGTGAGACTGGGTCGTTACAATACTTCCCATATCCGTTCCGCAAAATCGATAAGGCGTGAGGACTGCCTATGCCTGTCCGACTGCGCAACGCTTCCCCGTGGTCCTGGCCGTTTTCCGCCCTGACGCTTTTCCTGTCTCCGGGTTGCGTCCCGGGCTTCGGCTTTTGGCTGGAGCGTCGGTTGCGTCGGCCAGGGGTCGGGCGGCCGGCCCGCTGCATGGCGTGGGTCGTCCTGGCCACGCTGCTGGCCATGCAGGCGCCGGCCGCTGCCGAGAGCCAGGTTTCCCCCAATCCGCTCCAATACGGGCCCGGGCTCATCGGCGCGCCGGCCGTCTGGGCCGCCGGCTCTACCGGGGCGGGCGTCACCATCGCCATGGTCGACACCGGCCTTGACATCACGCACCCGGCCTTTGCCGGCAAGGTCGATTCCCGCAGCTACAACTTCGCCTTGGCCTCCGAGGACGAAGTCTATGTCCCGACGAACATCACGAACATGGTCCCGCACGGCACCCACACCGCCGGTGTCGCCCTGGCCTCGGGCAGCAGCGACGCGCCGGGCATCGCCTACGACGCCCGTATCGTCGTCCTGCGCGGTGTCGACTGGTGCAACGCGCCCGGCCTGGACGATTCGGTGGCGGCTTCCATCGGGTATTTCGCCTCCCTCGACAACGTCAGGGTGCTCAGTTCGAGCTATGCGCTCCAACTCAATGAGACCGGGCTCAGCGTCTGGCCCGCCTACTCCATCAATCCGGTCCAGGCCCAGGCCGCCCTCGAGGCCGTGGCCAACGGCAAGATCATTGTGGCCGCCGTGGGCAACGACCGCCACGAAGTCTTGAGCCCGGTGGCCGGCCGCAATCCCCGGGGCATCGCGCTTTTTCCCTTCATCCAGCCGGCCAACGCCCAGGCCGGGGTCTACGACGACGGCGGGGCCAACTACGACTTCTCCGCCCTGCAGCGCCAAAGCGGGCTCATTATCGCCGTGACGGCCGTGGGCGCCGACAAGACCATCGCCACCTACGCCAACTCCCTGGGCGTCACTGCCAGCTGGGGCCTGAGTGCCCCGGGCGGGAATCCGGCCATGGCCGGGGGCAACGATCCGGCCACAACGCCCGGGATTTATTCCACCTTCCCTGTCGCCGACGGCAGTTACGGCTTCAACGTGGGCACTTCCGAGGCCGCGCCCGCCGTGTCCGGCTCCATTGCCCTGCTCGAACAGGCCTTCCCGGGCTACGACGCCCAGGATCTGGCCCACGTCCTTTTCGCCACGGCCGAAAACATCGGCGGACAGCCGGCCGTCAACGGGATCTAGGGCTACGGCCTGGTCCGGCCCGACCGGGCCGTGGCCGGGCCCGCCTCCCTGGCCGCCGGGAGGGCGGTCGATGTCCGGGATCCGCAGACGGTCTATTGGAGCCGGCCGCTGGTCACGGACGGCGGCTTCACCAAGACCGGGGACGGAACCCTGACCGTGGCCGGCCGCACCACCGCCACCGGCGACGTCCTGGTGCGGGAAGGGGCCCTGGCCGTGGACGGCACCCTGACGCTCGGCACCCGCCTGGACGTGGCCCCAGGCGCCACCCTGGCCGGATTCGGCACGATACGCGGCGACACGACGGTAAACGGCGTCCTTGGCGCCGGCCAGCTGCCCAATTACGCGGATCTCATCGCCAACAACGGCGGCACGTTGCCGGCCGGCATCCCGCTCGTCGGCACCTCGCCCGGCACCCTGACCTTCGACGGCGACGTGGCCCTTTCGGCCACGGCCACCACCCGCGTGGACCTGGACGGCGCCTTGCAGGTCCCGGGCGGGCCCGGGACCTACGACCGGCTCGTCGTCGATGGCACCGGCCACGTGTTCGTGGCCGGCGGCGTCCTGACGCCCGTCCTGCGCGACATCCCAGGCGGCAACAACACGATTTCGCCGCCGGCGGCGCGGTCGGCTACACGCGAAGCGGGGTCGAGAGTTCCACGGTCAAGGCCACGGCCGACACCTACGCGGCCGCGCTCTACGCGACCTGGACGCCGGGCCGGCTGGTCTTCGACGGCCGGCTGGCCGCCGGCCCTTCCAACACGGCCACGTCCCGCTCCTTCCTTTTTTCGGACCAACCCGCCTCGGTCTCGGGCCGGTCCCAGGGCTGGGGCCTGCTCGCGGCCGGCGATGCCGGCTACCGCTTCGACCTGCCCGGCGCCACGGTGACCCCCTCTGGCGGCCTGACCGTCCAGAACTTCCAGCGCCAGGCCTTTGCCGAAACCACGGGCCTCGGGCTCGGGTTCCCGGACGAGCGGTTTTCCAGGCTGCGAAGCGAAGTGGGCCTCCGGGCCGAGAGCCTTTTCACCGTCTGGGGCACCACCATCCAGCCCCGGCTGAAGCTCTCGTGGACCCACGATTTCGGGGACCGGGGCCTTACGACCAAGGCGGCGCTCCTGGGCCAGGGCTTCACCCTTACCGCCGCCGATCCCGGGCGGGACGCGGCCGTGGCCTCCCTGGACGTGGAGGCCTGGCGGGCGGGCAACGTGGCCTTTTTTGCCTCGTATACGGGCGAATTCCGCCGGAACGCCTCCGCCCACCAGGGCACCGTGGGCCTGCGCCTCAGCTGGTGATCCCGGCCGGCCACCGCCTTTGCCGGAAAAGTTCCGGGCAAAGGCGGCGGGGCGGCCCGCCCCGGCTTCAGGCGCAGCAGTGCTTGTATTTCCGGCCGGAGCCGCAGGGGCAGGGGGCGTTGCGCCCGACCTTGGGCGTGGTCGCGGCTTTCGGCGTGGTGGCCTCCGGCCCGGCCTCGCCGTCTTGTTCCCCCGCCTCGCCGGGTCGGCCGTCGACGTAGAACCACTGGCCGCCTTTTTTCCGGAACCGGCTGATCTCGTGGATCGCGTCCGCGGTCCCGGCCTTCACGAACGCAGCCGTGAATTCCACCACGCCCGTGTCGTCCCCGGGCCCGCCGTCCCGGGTCGCCCGGATAGCGAGGCCGGTCCAGGCGACGTCGGCGTTCCAGGCCAGGGTGGCTTGCGGGTTGAACGTGTCGCGCTTTCGCGGCAGGAGCGTGGCCTGCAGGTAGCCGACGTCGCTTCGGGCATAGGCCGTGTACCGGGAGCGCATGAGGGCCTCGGCCGTGGGCGCGGGTTTTTCCCGCGAGAGAAACGGGCCGCAGCACCGGGCGAAGGGTTCGCCGGAACCGCAGGGGCAGGGGTCGGTCATGGAGTTTCCTTTTTGTCGGCAGGGATGTGGCCGGGCCCGGGTCGGCGCGGCGGGCGGCATGATTTCACAGGCCCCTTGGCCGGTCAACGGCCGCCGCCGGGGGGAGCGTGGCGGAAACGGCCCTGGGTTGGGAAACTGTTTCGCAGGCATGACATCCCGTCCATCTGTATCGGGCCGTCTTGCCATCCCCACGGGGGGCTGGTATTTTGACAAGTATGTACCGGACCTCCTGGCGTCCGGTGGGAGGCGTCCATGCAGCGCGGGCTGGCGGCTTGTCTGGTGTCGGCGGCGTTTTTTCTCCTCCTGGCCGTTCCCGGGGCCCTGGCCCAGAGCGCCAAGGCCGCGGCGTTGCGGCAGTCCATGGGCCTTTCGCCCATAACCCCGCCCCAGGCTTTTCTGGACGGCTATTTCATCGCCGACGAGTCCCAGCCGGCCTTTCTCTATGGCCCGGTGGGCCTTTTCGCCCGCTCCCGGACCTGTCCCGTCGCCTGGCTGATCGAAGACGCGGAAAAGGAGCGGATGTCCCGCCGCGATCCGAAAAATCCGGTCTTCGAGTACACGCTCTTCCTCGAGCAGGACTGCCCTGACGCGGTCACGCACTTCGTCTTCCTCGACCAGAGCGCCATGAATCCGAAACAGTGGATCGAGTGGCGGCGGCAGTTTCACAAGAACAAGGCCGAACCCGAATACGCCGACACGGTCAAGCGGCTGGAGACGGCCATCGCGGGCGGCTTTCCGGTCACAGGCGAACTGCGCTTCATGCTTGTAAACGGCGAACTCAGTCCCGGCTCGCTCGAAAAGCTCCTGCCCTCGGGCCTTTCCTGTCCGCCGCGCTACGACTGCGCCCAAGGGGTGCCGGTCAACTGAACCGGCGGGGAGGCGACATGGGTCCGAAACGGTCCCGGATCGGGCGCGGCGAGCGCACGGCCGCCTGGACGGTGCTGGCGCTTTTGGTGGCGGCGGCGGTCTGGATCGGCCTGGCCCAGTCCCGGCTGAGCCCGGCCGTGGCCGTGGCCCTGGCCCCGCCGCGGCCGGTCGGCACCGTGGCGGGCGCGGCCGGGGGCCGGGTCTTGGCTACGGCCGGCTACCTGGGCGATCTGCCCGGAGCCGTGCCGGCCACGCCCGTCGCAAGCTACGACCCGGACACCCTGTCCGACCGCATCGACGGCAAGGCGGAACTGTATCTGGCCGCCGGCTTCAAGGAGATGTCCACCCGGGCCTACCGGCTTGCCGGCGGGGCCCGGGTCGATGCCTGGATCTACGCCCAGACCAGCCCCTCCGGCGCCTTTGCCGTCCTAAGCGGCCAGCGCCGGGCCGGGGCCCGGCCGAGCCCGCTCTCGCCGGACGCCTATGCCACGGAAAACGCCGTCTACTTCACCAAGGGCAACCTGTACGTGGAGCTAGTGGCCGACCGGGACGACGCCGCCACCGGCCAGGGCCTCGCCGCCCTGGGCGCGGCCCTGGCCGCCGCGCTCCCCGGCGACGGCCCGGCCGTGGCCGGGCACCCCGGCCCGGTGGACGAGAAGACGCTTTTCCCCAAGGACGGCCTGGACCTCCAGAGTATCAGGCTGGCCGCCTCGGACGCCATGGGCCTGGCCGGATTCTCCAACGTCTACACGGCCGAATACGCCCTGCCCCAGGGCGCGGCCACGGCCTTCCTGGCCCGGCGGGCCACCCCGGCCGAGGCGGCCCGGGACGCCAAAACCTTTGCCGGATTCATCGCCCAAAACGGCTACGTCCCCGAAACCGCCCCGGGACTGCCGGACGGCGCAACGCTCCTCGTCGCCGACGGCTCCTACGAGATCGTGTGGGCCAAAGGAACGCTTGTGGCCGGGGTCCACGACGCGGTCAGCCGGGAGGCGGCCCTGGCCCTGGCGACCCGGCTGGCGGCCAGTCTCCCTGATTTCAAGGACGTGAAGTGATGCGCGATTACGATGCCGGGCAGAGTGCCCCGTTTCCGGAAGACCGGGAAACCGGGGAACGCCTCAACCGCCGGGACTTTCTGCGCCGCCTGGCCGGGGCCTCGGCCGTGGCCGTGGCGGCCGGGGGGCTCGGCCTGGCCCTGTACGACGCCAAGGGGCCGGCCGCCGGGGTCGGCGGCAAGGTGCTGAACACGCTCGGGGATTTCTCCGTGCCGGCCCCGGCCGCGGGCAAGCCGCGTCTGGCCGAGGTCCACGGCACGGACCGCCGGGCCATGTTCGCGGCCGGGGTCAAAAGCCTTGGCGGCATGGAGGCCTTCGTCTCCCGGGGCGATGTGGTGCTTTTAAAAGTCAACGCCGCCTTTGCCTCGCCGCCGCTTTTGGGGGCCACCACCCACCCGGACCTGCTCGCGGCCGTGGCCACGGCCTGCCGGGAGGCCGGGGCGGCCAGGATCCTGGTCACGGACAACCCGATCAACAATCCGGACAGCTGTTTCGAGGTCTCGGGTCTCTCGGGCGCGGCCCGGGCCGGCGGCGCGGACATCGTCCTTCCCCGGCCGGCCCTTTTTTCGCCCCTGACCCTGCCCGGGGGAAAGCTCCTGACCGACTGGCCGGTCCTTGCCGGCGCCTTTGCCGGCGTGACCAAGGTCATCGCCCTGGCCCCGGTCAAGGACCACCAGCGGGCCGGCGCCTCCATGAGCCTCAAGAACTTCTACGGCCTGCTCGGCGGCCGGCGAAACATCTTCCACCAGGACATCAACGGCGTCATCGCCGAACTGGGGCGGCTTCTGCGCCCGACCCTGTGTGTCCTCGACGGGACCTCCAGCATGATGACCAACGGCCCGACCGGCGGGTCGCTGTCCGACCTCAAGGCCACGGGCACCATGATCCTGTCCGCCGACCCGGTGGCGGCGGACACGGTCGGGGTGACGCTTCTTTCCCGGGCCCCGGCCGACCTGCCCTATCTGCGGCTGGCCGCGGCGGCCGGGGTCGGCACCACGGACGTGGCCTCGCTTTTTCCCGTCACCGTCCACACCGAACCGGCGGCAGGGTAGGGAGAGCCATGCGCATCGTCACCGCCCGTCGCATCAGCCAGGGCTTTTTCCTGGTTCTGTTCCTCTGGTTCTGCGTGGTGGCCACGGTCGGGGACCGGTTCTGGCAGTTGCGCGGCTGGCCCGTGAACTGGCTCCTCTGGCTCGATCCCCTGACCGCCCTGGCCACCACCCTGGCCACGCGCACGCTTTTCGCGCCGCTTCTCTGGGCCGTGGCCGTCTTTGCCCTGACCTTTTTCGTGGGCCGGTTTTTCTGCGGCTTCGCCTGTCCGCTCGGCACGCTCCAGCACCTGGCCGGGTACCTGAGCCGCCGCCATACCGGCCGGGCGGCCCGGATCGAGGCCAACCGGCCGAGCCGCTGGCAGGCCCTCAAGTACTATGGGCTGGTCTTTTTCCTGACCGCGGCGGCCCTTGGCAGCGTCCAGACCGGGCTCCTCGATCCGCTGCCCCTGGTCTACCGGAGCGTCAGTCTGGCCCTCCTGCCACTGGTCGATCCCGGCCGGGGCGTGATCCACCACGACGCCCGGTTCTACGACGGGGCCTGGGTCTTCGGCGCGGTCTTCGTGGCGATCCTGGCTCTCAATTTCCTGCGGCCGCGTTTTTTCTGCCGGTTCCTCTGTCCGCTGGGGGCGCTTTTCGGCCTTGCCACCCGGCTGGCCCCCTGGCGGATCGGCAAGCGGTCCGAGAAATCCTGCGGCAACTGCCACCTGTGCGAGGAATACTGCGAGGGCGGCTGCCGGCCCTCCGGCGAGATCCTCCAAAGCGAGTGCGTTCTTTGCTGCAACTGCCTGGACGCCTGCCCGACCGGCCGCATCGGCTTTGCCGGCCGCCCGTCCGTGGCCGGAGAGCGGGCCTTGCCCGACGTGTCCCGGCGCGGGGCCGTGGCTGTCCTGGCCGTCGGGGCTCTCACCGTGCCCTTGTGGCGGGTCGGCGGGGCCATGGGGGCCGGACGCGATCCGTCGCTTCTGCGGCCGCCGGGGGCGCTCGACGAGGAGCGGTTTCTCGCCCGCTGCATCCGCTGCGGCCAGTGCATGCGGGTCTGTCCGTCGAACATCATCCAGCCGGCCGTGACCGTGGCCGGGGCGGCCGGGATATGGACGCCGACCCTCAATTACCGCCTGGGCCGGGCCGGCTGCCTGCAAAACTGCATTGCCTGCGGCCAGGTCTGTCCGACCGCCGCCATCCGGCCGCTTGGCATCGACGAGAAGCTTGGCATAGGCGACTTCGCGGCAACCGGCCCCATTCGCCTGGGCACGGCCTTCGTGGACCGCACCCGGTGCCTGCCCTGGGCCATGGGCCGGCCGTGCATCGTCTGCCAGGAGGTCTGCCCGGTCAGCCCCAAGGCCATTTACACCCAAGAGGTCTTCGAGCCGGTCCGGGGCGGCCGGCTGGCCCTTGCCGACGCCAGGGGGGCGGTGCTGTCCCTGGCCGCCCCTTTCGCGGCCGACCGGAACCTCGGCAGCGGCGACTATTACCTGCGCCCCTCCGGCATTCCCGGGGCCAGGCCCCTTCGCATCGCGGGACTTACGGCCACGGAGCTGACCCTGGAGCGGCCCCTGCCCGACCTCGGCCAGGGCCGGGAGGCGGACATCCTGGTCCGGTTGCAGCAGCCCCACGTGGACCCGGGCAAGTGCATCGGCTGCGGCATGTGCGAACACGAGTGCCCGGTGTCGGGCTTGCGAGCCATACGCGTCACGAGCGAAAACGAATCCCGTTCCGGTCCGGGCCGGATGCTGGCCTGAGGTGAGGCCGGGGAGGAACGGGAACGAGTCGGGGGAAAGCCTCCGGCGGCCAAAGGGCTGGCGCCCTTTGGAATCCCCGGAGGGGGCCACTTGGCTGCCGTGCCACGGAGAAGCGCGGCGAGGACAAGAAAAGGGTTTCCAAAGGGCCAAGCCCTTTGGTCGCCGACGGCATAAAAAACCTGCTGTCAAACGCACATCACACCGGACGGCAGTCCAAGGAGAACGGTTATGGCGGAAGAAAAACGCACAGGCCTTTCCCGGCGTACTCTCATGAAGACCCTGGGCCTGGGCGGCCTGGCCGTGGCCGGGCTCGGCCTGCCGGCCCCGATCCGGGCCGCCGCCGGCGAGCCGGCCAAGGACGCGCCGGGCGTCATGCCCCGGCGCACCCTCGGCAAGACCGGGCTTGAGGTCTCGATCCTGAACCTCGGCGGCATGTTCGACACCATAAACAACCAGCTCCTGCTCAAGCAGGCCCTCGCCTGGGGCATCAACTTCTGGGACACGGCCGAAGCCTACGGCAACGGCCTGTCCGAAGAGGGCTACGGCCGCTTTTTCGCCAGAAACCCCGAGGCCCGCAAACAGATCGTGGTCACCACCAAGGTCGTGCCCAAGGAGGGCAGGTTCGACGAGCGCCTGGACGCGGCCCTGTCGCGCCTCAAGACCGACTACGTGGACCTCTTCTACCTGCACGGCATCTCAAGCATAAGCGAAATGGACGGCCACGCCCGGGACTGGGCCGAAGCCAAGAAAAAAGCCGGCAAGATCAAGTGCATCGGCTTCAGCACCCACAACAACATGGAGGACTGCCTGCTTGGCGCGGCCAAGCTCGACTGGATCGACGCCGCCATGGTGTCCTACAACTTCCGGCTCATGCACGAGCCGAAAATGCAGGAGGCCCTGGCCGCCTGCGTCAAGGCCGGCATCGGGCTGGTGGCCATGAAGACGCAAGGCGGCGGCCCGGTCAAATCCGGCAGCCAGGCCGAGCTCGACATGGCCGGCCGGTTCCTGGAAAAGGGGTTCACCGACAAGCAGGCCAAGCTCAAGGCCGTCTGGGCCAATCCGGACATCGCCTCGGTCTGTTCCCAGATGCCGAACCTGACCATCCTGGCCGCCAACGTGGCCGCGGCCCGGGACGTGACGGCCCTGGCCCGGGAGGACTTCGAGACCTTGACCCGCTTTGCCGAGGCCACCAAGAGCGACTACTGCGCCGGCTGCGCCTCGGTCTGCGGCCCGGCCATGGGCGGGGTGCTGCCCGTGGCCGACGTCATGCGGGCCATGATGTACTACAAGGACTACGGCGAAACCCAGCTTGCCCGGGAGCTCTACGCCAGCCTGCCGGCCGCCCTGCGCGAGGCTCCGGGTTCGCTCGACTTCTCCCGGGCCGAGGCCGCCTGCCCCCGGGGGCTCGCCATCGCCGCCATCGCGGCCGAGGCCGCGACACTTCTCGCCTAGGCGGGCGGCAACGGTTCGTGTTTCCGACGCCCTGTTCCGGCCGGCGGCCAAAACCGGCCGGAACAGGACAAGACCGTATCCGGTCCACAGGATCAGGGAAGGAGAGCCGCGCCTGCGTGGGGCGGCTCTTTGTGCGCCCCTTGTTCCCGTGACCGGCCCGGTGTAAAGAAGACTCCCGGCCCTGCCGCCCAATCCGCCCAGCCGGGAGTCTCCATGGCCCACTTCGCCTCCGCTTCCTTGAGCCTTCGCCAGAAGATTGTCGCCATTTTGGTTCTCTATGTCCTTGGCATCGGAGCCATGGCCCTCATCTCCTACGAGGACCTGCGGACCATGGAGGACAAGCTCGAATTCATGCGCCTCGGGCACGTCATCGCCAACACCATCCTGGAAGTGCGGCGCTACGAGAAGAACTACCTCCTCTACGGCCTGCCCGAGGATCTGGAAGAGGACCGGCGCTACCTTGAAACGTCTTTTCAGACCCTGGCCGTGCTGACGGCCGAAGTCCGCGACCTCAAGGTCTCGCCCCAGCTCGACGCCCTGGACGGGCTCTTGCGCGACTACCAGAAGGCCCTGGACGACCTGGCTGCGGCCGGGGGCGGCCAGGACGCCCGGGACGGCGAGGCGGCCCTGCGGCTGCGGGAGATCGGCAAGGGGCTGGCCGACGCCGCCGACGGGGTGGTCGATTTCGAGCGCAACCGCATTCGCGACCTGCTGCGGTTGCTCGGCATCCAGCTTTTGGGGGCCGTGGCCGTGGCCGCGGCCCTCGGCGTCGCCCTGCCGCTTTTGATGTTTCGAAAGATCTTCAAGCCGCTCGGCGTCATTCGGGCCGCCACCCTGGACATCGCCCGGGGCCGGTTCAAGGAGATCCCGGTCGCCAACACCAGCGACGAGATCGAGCAGGTCATGGCGGCCATAAACAGGATGGTGGCCGAGATCGAACGCCGGCAGGACCAGCTGGTGCAGTCCAAAAAACTCTCCTCCATCGGCACCCTGACCGCCGGCGTGGCCCACCAGCTCAACAATCCGCTTAACAACATCTCGACCTCCAGCCAGATCGCCCTGGAGGAGCTGGAGACCGCCGATCCGGCCTTCTTGAAAAAGCTCCTTGGCAACATCCACCAGGAAACCCTGCGGGCCCGGGACATCGTCCAGGGGCTCCTGGAATTTTCCCGGGTCCGGGAATTCTCCCTGCGCCTCGTCTCCCTGGCCGAGCTGGCCCGGCGCACCGTGCGGCTGGTGTCGAGCCAGGCCTCCTCGGGCGTGCGCCTGGCTCTCGACGTGCCGGAAGACCTGTCCGTGCCGGCCGACGCCTCGAGGCTCCAGGAAGCGCTTTTGAACCTGCTCATAAACGCCATCCAGGCCGTCGGCGGCCAGGGCGAGGTGCGGCTTGCCGCCCGGCGCGATCCGGACGCCGACGAGGCCGTCATCACCGTGTCCGACACCGGCCCCGGCATCCCGGCCGACATCCGGGGCCGCATCTTCGATCCCTTCTACACCACCAAGGAAGAGGGCAAGGGCACGGGGCTCGGGCTTTCCATCGTCTACGGCATCGTGGAAAAGCACGCCGGCTCCGTCACCGTGGAGAGCGAACCCGGCCAGGGGGCCGCGTTTCACATCCGCCTGCCCCTGACCGAGCGGACCGGGCCCAAGATGGACGCCACCCCATGAGCCGGGCCCGCATCCTGGTCGTGGACGACGAGGCCATTGCCCGGGAAAATCTCGTCCACGTCCTGACCCGGGCCGGCCACCGGGCGAGCGCCGCGGCCGACGGCCGCGAGGCCCTGGCCGCCCTGGCCGAGGAGCCCTTCGATCTGGTCTTGACCGACCTGCGCATGCCCGGCATGGACGGCCTGGAGCTCTTGGCCGGGCTCAAGCGCCGGTTCCCGGAGGTGGAGGTCATCGTGGTCACGGGCCATGCCGCCGTGGACACGGCTGTGGCGGCCATGGGCCTTGGGGCCTTCACCTACGTGGCCAAGCCGGTGCATGTGGAGGAGGTCCTGGCCCAGACGGCCAAGGCGCTCGAGAAAAACGCCATGCGCCGGGAGCTGGCCAGCCTGCGCCGCCGGGCCGATCCGGCCTCGGGCCTGTCGCGCCTGATCGGCCAGAGCGCCACCATGGAGGCCCTTCGCGAATCCATCGTCCAGGTGGCCCGGCTCGAGTGCAACGTGCTCGTCACCGGCGAGACCGGCACAGGCAAGGAGCTGGTGGCCCGGACCATTCACGACCTCTCCGCCCGGGCCAGGGGCCGGTTCATGGCCGTCAACTGCGGCGCGTTTTCCGAGGAGCTCATCAGCAACGAACTCTTTGGCCACGAGCGCGAGGCCTTCACCGGGGCCGGGGCCAGGCGCAAGGGCCTGATCGAGGCCGCGGCCGGGGGCACGCTTTTCCTGGACGAGATCGGCGAATTGCCGCTGTCCATGCAGGTCAAGCTCCTGCGCGTCCTCCAGGAGCGGACGTTTTTGCGGGTCGGCGGCACCGAGGAGGCCCCCATGGACGCCCGGGTCCTGTCGGCCACCAACAAGGACCTGAAAAAAGAGGCCGAGGCCGGGGCCTTTCGCCAGGACCTCTTCTACCGCCTGGACGTCATCACCCTGCACGTCCCCCCCCTGTCCGAGCGCCGGGAGGACATCCCGCTCCTGGCCCGCCACTTCCTGGCCCGCCACGCCTCCGAGGCCGGCCGCAACGTCCGGCTTTCGCCCGAGGTCCTCGACAGCCTCCTTCTCTACGAATACCCGGGCAACGTCCGGGAACTCGAAAACATCGTGCAAAAGGCCCTGGCCGTGTGCGACGGGGACGTGATCGAGTCCCGGCATCTGCTGGCCGACCTGCGCGACCAGCGTGTGCGCCCGACGCGCGGCACCCGCAAGAGCTGGCCCACCCTGGAGGAGCACGAAAAGGCCTACATCCGCGACGTGCTCGAAGAGGTCGAGGGCAACAAGTCCAAGGCCGCCCGGGTCCTTGGCATCGACCGGGTGTCGTTGTGGCGAAAGCTCAAGCGCTACAGCCTGGAGTGAGCGGGAAACGGCAACGGGCCGGCGTTTTCTTTCTTTCCCATTGACACCGACCGCCCCGACGGGCGACAGGCGCGCCATGCAGACAGACTCCACACGGAAAAAAGCCTCGCCCGAAGTCCGGGCGGCCCGGTTGTCCCTGGCCGTGGCCGTGGTGCTACTTGGCGTCAAGGGACTGGCCTGGTTTCTCACCGGTTCGGCGGCCATCCTGTCCGACGCGCTCGAGTCCATCATCAACGTGGTGGCGGCCGGATTCGCGGTCGTAAGCGTGTCCGTGGCCGAGACGCCGCCGGACGAGCGCCATCCCTACGGCCACGGCAACATCGAGTATTACGCGGCCTGGCTGGAAGGGACGCTGATCCTGCTCGCCTCCATCGGCATCTTCTGGGAGTCCTGGGACAAGATCTTCCATCCCGAGGCCATGCCGCATCTCGGCGCCGGCCTGGCCCTGCTGGTCGGGGCCGGGGCGGCCAACCTGTGGCTGGGGCTGCGGCTTTTGCGCCAGGGCCGGCGGTCCGGCTCGCTGACGCTTGAAGCCGACGGCCGGCACGTGCTGACCGACGTCTGGACCTCGGCCGGCGTCTTCGTCGGGCTCGGCCTCGTCTGGGCCACGGGCTGGCTGTGGCTCGACGGGCTGGTCGCCTGTCTGGTCGGGGTCAACATCGCCTGGGCCGGGGTGGGGCTGGTGCGCCGGTCGGTGTCCGGGTTCATGATCGAGTCGGACCCGGCCCTTTTGGAGGCCATCTGCGCCGTGCTGCGGGAAAACCGCCATCCGTCCTGGATCGACATCCACCGGCTGCGGGTCATCAAGGCCGGCCGGCAGATCCACGTGGACCTGCACCTCATTTTGCCGCGCGACATGTCCCTGGCCGAGGCCCACGGGCAGGTCGAGGCCATGGAGGCGCTGGTGCGGTCGCGGCTCGGGGCCTCGGCCGACGTCATGATCCATGCCGATCCGTGCAGCAATGTCCGGTGCCCGGTCTGCGATGCCGACCCCTGCGACCTGCGCCGGTCGGACACGGTGGCCACGCCGGTCTGGTCGCCGGCCACCACCGGCGACCCCACGCAAAAAGACTAAGCGGCCGGCGCTTTACAGGCCGGGACGGGCGGGCTAGGACTCGGCCATGGTCCTTCGCGCCCTGATCGTCGACGACGAGAAGCCGGCTCGCGACGAGCTGGCCTATCTCCTGCGCGCCCATCCCGACATCGAGGCCGGGCAGGCCGACTGCGCCACCCGCGCCCTGGCCGCCATGGAGGCCGAGAAACCGGACCTGGTCCTGCTCGACATCCGCATGCCCGGCGCCGACGGCTTCGCGGTCCTTGGGCAGGCCACGGCCTTGGCCCATGTGCCGCTTTTCATTTTCGTCACCGCCTACGACCAGTACGCCATCGCCGCCTTCGAGCAAAACGCCGTGGATTATCTGCTCAAGCCCGTGTCCCCGGAGCGGCTGGCCGTAAGCCTCGACCGGGCCCGCCGCCGGCTGGCCGAAGGGCGGGGCGGGATTCCCGACGCCCTGGGCACGCTCCTGGCCGGCCTTGGCCGGGGGGGCCAGCCGGCCCGGGTGGCGGTGGAACGCCACGGCCGCATCGCCCTGGTGCCGGCCGGAGAGGTCCTTCTGATCGAGGCCGACGACAGGGGCGTTTCGGCCGTGACCGACCAGGGCCGGCTGCCGTGCCACGGCCTGCCGAGCCTGACCCGGGCCGAGGAGCGTCTGGCCGGGCAGCCGTTTTTCCGGGCCAACCGGGCCGTTCTCGTCAACCTGGAGCGGATCGCCGAGCTTTCGCCCTGGGTCGGCGGCAAGTACCTGCTGGTCATGGACGACCGGGACCGCACCGAGGTCACGGTCAGCCGCAACCGGGTCCGGGAGTTCAAGGACCGGCTCGGGCTGTGAGGAGGGCGTGATGGACCTCGGGCTTTTTATCCCGGCCGTTCCGGAACTCTTCGTCAACCTGTCCCAGCGGTTCGGGCTGCTTTTGGCCGGCGGCTTCGCCATCATGACGCTGGCCCCCTTCGAGCGCATGGACATGGGCCGGCAGCGGCCGGTCTGGACCACCGTGGCCGTGACCATCCTTTTCGGCCTCTTCGGCATCCTCGGCACCTACACCGGCAACTACGTCTTCCATTCCTACGCCAACCTGCGGGCCATCGGCGTCATTACGGCCGGGCTTTTCGGCGGGCCGGCGGTCGGCATCGGGGCCGGGCTCATCGCCGGCGGCCACCGCTACCTGATCGACGTGGGGGGATTTAGCGCCGTGCCCTGCGCCCTGGCCACCTTTCTGGAAGGCACGGCGGCGGGGCTGGTCGCCCGGCGGTTTCCGGGCCAGTCCCTGGACTGGGGCGTGGCCATGGCCCTCGGCATGGCCGGCGAGACCGTGCACATGGGCCTGGTCCTGGCCCTGTCCCGGCCTTTTGACGAGGCCGTGGACCTGGTCGGGCTCATCGGCGCGCCCATGATCGTCATCAACGCCATGGGCGCGGCCATCTTCGTCAAGGCCCTGCGCCTGCAGCGGACGCTGCGCGACCAGCGCGACTCGTCCGAAGCCCGGCGCATCCTGTCCATCGCCAGCCAGACCGTGCCCCACCTGCGGGCCGGGCTGACCGCCCTGTCGGCCCGGGCCACGGCCGGCATCATCCTGGCCGAGACCGGGGTGGCGGCCGTGGCCGTGACCGACGCCACCACCATCCTGGCCCATGTCGGGGCCGGGGAGGACCATCACCAGGCCGGCCAGCCCTGGCGGACCCGGGGTACCCGTCTGGCCTTCGAGAGCGGGACGGCCCTTTTCCTGCGCGACCCGGGCAGCATCGGCTGCTCCAAGCCCGACTGCGCCCTTCGCGAGGCCATCATCGTGCCGCTGCGCAAGGGCGCGGCCATCCGGGGCTGCCTCAAGATCTACGGCACCAAGGACCGGCCGCTGACCCAGCCGCTGTTCGAACTGGCCAAGGGGCTGGCCGACCTTTTCTCCACCCAGCTCGAACTGGAGGACATCGGCATCACCAACCAGCTCCTGGCCCATGCCGAGATCCGGCGGCTCCAGGCCCAGATCAACCCCCATTTCCTGTTCAATTCGTTAAACACCATCGCCTCCTTCTGCCGCACCGCCCCGGCCCAGGCCCGGGAGCTGCTGCTCGATCTGGCCCGCTACATGCGCCGAAACCTCGACAGTTCCCGGGGCCTCGTGCGCTTGTCCGAGGAGATGGAGCAGGTCCGCTCGTACCTCTCCATCGAGCAGGCCCGGTTCGGCGAACGGATCCGAAGCGAGATCGACCTGGAGGACGGCTGCGGCGACTGGCTCGTGCCGCCGCTTCTTATCCAGCCCCTGGTGGAAAACAGCGTCCGTCACGGTCTTCAGGGCCGGGAGGAGGGGGGCCGGGTCCGGGTGGCGGCGAGGCGGGAAAACGGGCATCTGCGCGTGGAGGTGGAGGACGACGGCCTCGGCATGGCTCCGGAGGTCGTCGGCGTCATCCTGTCGCCGGCCACGGTCGAGTCCATGAGCGAGGGCATCGGGGCCCGCAATTCCAACCAGCGGCTGGTCCAGCTCTTCGGCCCGCAGTACGGCCTTTGCATCGACTCCGCGCCCGGCCGGGGCAGCCGGATTTCCTTCCTGGTGCCGCCCGCCTCGGGCTCCCGGCCGGCCGTGTCCGTCAGCCCCTGAAAAAGGCCTTTTGGCCCCCAAAACATCCCTTTGACGCCAGCCCCATTGTGGCCCGCCCGTTCCCGTGGCAGGCCGGAATCGCAATCGGCAACCGGCCGGGCGGATCTTCCCCCCGGCCAAACACGGGAGGCTGGCATGAACGCCCTGACCCTGGTCTTTGCCGCCCTATGCATCTTCGCCATCGGGTACCGTTTCTACGGGCTGTTCTTCGCCCAAAAGGTGCTTGGCGTGAACGACGCCCGCCTGACCCCGGCGGTGAAGATGGCGGACGGGCACGACTACGTCAAAACCAACAAATACGTGCTTTTCGGCCACCACTTCGCGGCCATCGCCGCGGCCGGACCGCTCCTTGGGCCGGTCTTGTCCGCCCAGTTCGGCTACCTGCCCGGGACGCTTTGGATCCTCATCGGCTGCGTGCTGGCCGGCTGCGTCCACGACACGGTGGTGCTCTTCGCCTCGGTGCGCCACAAGGGCCGGTCGCTGGCCTACATCGCCACCCGGGAGGTCGGCAAGACCACCGGCGCCGTGGCCTCGGTGGCCGTGCTCTTCATCCTCATCCTGACGCTCGCGGGACTTTCCATCGCCGTGGTCAACGCCATGCACGACAGCGCCTGGGGCACGTTCACGGTTTTCGCCACCATCCCCATCGCGCTTGTTATGGGCGTCTACCTCCACAAGTGGCGCGACGGCGACGTGCTCGGGGCCTCGATCATCGGCGTGGCGCTCCTGGCCGCGGCCATCCTGGTCGGCCCCTACATCGCCAAGAGCCCGACCTTCGCCCCGCTTTTCAACATGTCGCGCCCGACCATCGCGCTGACCATCCCCGTGTACGGGTTTTTGGCCTCGGTCCTGCCGGTCTGGCTGCTTTTGTGTCCGCGCGACTACCTGTCGACCTATCTCAAGATCGGCACCATCGCCATGCTGACCATCGGCATCTTCTGGGTCCATCCCGACCTGCAAATGCCGGCCCTGACCCAGTTCGTCCACGGCGGCGGCCCCATCATCGGCGGCGCGGTCTTCCCGTTCCTTTTCATCACCATCGCCTGCGGCGCCCTGTCCGGGTTCCACGCCATCATCGGCACCGGCACCACGCCGAAGATGCTCGACAGCGAGCACAACCTGCTCTTCGTCGGCTTCGGGGCCATGCTGGTCGAAGGCTTCGTGGCCATGATGGCGCTGATTGCCGCCTGCGTCCTGGTCCCGGCCGACTACTTCGCCATCAACGCCGCCCCGGCCGTCTTCGCCAAGCTCGGCATGCAGACCGTGGACTTAAACGCCCTGGCCGCCGCCGTCGGCGAGAACATCCAGGGCCGGCCCGGCGGCGCGGTGTCGCTGGCCGTCGGCATGGCCCACATCTTCTCGTCGATCCCGTTCATGAGCCACCTCATGGACTACTGGTACCATTTCGCCATCATGTTCGAGGCCGTCTTCATCCTGACGGCCGTGGACACCGGCACCCGCGTCGGCCGGTTCTTCCTCCAGGAGATGATCGGACAGGTCATCCCCAAGTTCCAGGAAAAGCACTGGATGCCGGGCATCCTCTCCACCTCGGCCATCTTCACCTTCGCCTGGGGCTACCTGGTCTACACCGGCGACATCTCGACCATCTGGCCGCTTTTCGGCATGTCCAACCAGCTTTTGGCCGCCGTCGGCCTTTTGATCGGCACCACCATGATCATCCGCATGGGCCGGGCCCGCTACGCCTGGATGACGGCCGTGCCGGGTCTGGCCATGGTCGGCATCACGGTCTGGGCCGGGTACCTGCAGATCATGGACAACTACCTGCCCAAGGGGCTCTACCTGCTGGCCTCGCTGGCCGTGATCGTCCTCGTGCTCATGGCCTTCGTCATCGTCGGCACGGTCCTTCGCTGGCGGGAACTCCTGGCCGTGGACAAGACCGTCACCGACGCCTACGGCGAAAAGGTGCTGGAAGCGGTCCCGGAATAGCGGGACGGAAGAGAAGAAATCGGGGCGCTGCCCCGAACCCCGCCGGGGGAGCATGGAACCATGTCCCCCCCGGACCCCCTCGGCCGGAGCCGGGAGCGTGGTGCGGGGAAGAAGCGATTGCGAGTATCCGGCCGGGACGGCGCCACCGTCCCGGCCGTTTTTGCGTTCGGGGGAGCCGCACGGCGGTTGGGCGGCCTGTTGCGTTCAAGCGGGCAGAGAGAGGGGCTGCCGCCGGAGCGGGCGGGGCGGCCAAATGCGGGCAAAGGAGGGGAAACTCGGTCGAGGGCGGGAGGCGGTCGGAGGCCACGGTGCGGCCAAAGGCGGACAACTGCGGAGAGGCTGGGGCCGTCATGGACAGCCGTCGCCGGTCAGCCGCGGCCGGGTCCGGCCGGCGGGCGGGCGGCTAGGAGGTCGGCCAGGATCCGCACGAGCGTGGCCTTGTTGATGGGCTTGGCCAGGAAGCCGTCGCACCCGGCCCGGCGGCCGCGTGCCTCGTACTCCCGGAAGGTGTGGGCCGAGAGCATGAGCACGGGCGTCGGGGCCGCGCCGGTCGCCGCTTCCAGGCGGCGGATGGCTTCGGTGGCCGCGTAGCCGTCCATCTCGGGCATCTCCATGTCCATGAGGACCAGATCGAAGGGACCGGCCGCGAAAAGGGCCACCGCCTCCCGGCCCGTACCGGCCATGGCGATGTCGTAGGGTTCGTTTTTCAAGAAGAGCCCGATCAGGGCGCGGTTGGATTCGGAGTCCTCGGCCAGGAGCAAACGGCGTCGCCGGGAAGGCGGCGGCGCGGCGGCGGTCGGAGGATCGCCGTCCATCAGTGCGGAAGGACGGTTCATGGGCGGAGCCCAGCGGCAGGCAATAAAAAGGTGTGACTCATGGTGTGTGCGTGAACAAGATGCAGCTTCGCGACACGCGTCGTCCAGGCACGCTACGGCATTCCGCCCCCAGCCGCAACAAGGCGCCCGGCTGTCGCGGCCAGTCCGCCGGACCGCATCCCTTGTGCCCGGAGTCCGGCAACAGGCCGGGTGGCCCGACAGCCCGCCGCCTTTGGCCCGGGCCGGAATCCTTGGGCGGCCGGGCGCGCACTGCGTCCCACGCCGGGCCAGCCATGCCGGCGCCGGTATCCCAAGTCGGGCCTTGTCCGCGCCGGAGGCGGACAGCCGGAATGTTTTTATTTAAAAATTAATAAATACAGTATGATAAAAAATTTTTATGCGAAAAACTGGCGGGAGGCCGGAAAAGGGCCTATGGTTTGACCGCTGCCACGGTGGGACCCGTCCTGACGTGAAGGCGAAAACGAATCTCCCGAAGTCTGCTGGCAAGGGGCCGCCCCCGCGCCGAGGATGAGGCCATGTACAACGACACCCGCCATGCCTTCTTGCGCCTTGGACGCGAGGGGGCTTTTTTTATGGCCAAGGAGCGGCATCCATGAACAGGCGCATCGGCGTGATCGGCATCGTGATCGAAGAGCCCAGGCTCGTTTCCGAGAAGGTCAATGCCATCATCAGCCAGCACGGGGACATCGTGCTCGGCCGCATGGGCATCCCCCGGCCGGAATACCAGGTCGGCGTGGTGTCGCTCATTATCGAGGGCACAACCGATGAGATCGGTTCGTTAACCGGAAGGCTTGGGAATATTCCCGGAGTGACGGTCAAATCCGCGCTCACGACCAAGACCTTGCAGAAGGAGCAAGACCATGATTGACGATATCCAGCGAACAACCGACGCGTTCATAGACGATGCCCGCATTGCCGCCGCCCTGGCCACGGCCAAGGCCAAGGCCGGCGACGCCGACACCGTATCCGGCATCATCGCCAAGGCCCTCGAATACAAGGGCCTTACCGCCGAGGAAGTGGCCGTGCTCCTCGAAGTCGAGGATCCCGCGCTCCTCGAAGCCATGTACGCCGCCGCCCGGCGGGTCAAGGAGGCCATCTACGGCAAACGGATCGTCCTTTTCGCGCCGCTTTACCTGTCGAGCTTTTGCGTCAACAACTGCGTCTACTGCGGCTACAAGCGCAGCAACAAGGAGCAGCTTCGCAAACGTCTGACCATGGACGAGATCCGGCACGAAATCGAGATACTGGAATCGCTTGGGCACAAGCGCCTGGCCGTGGAAGCCGGCGAAGATCCCGTCAACTGCCCCATCGAATACGTCACCGACGCCATCCGGGCCATCTACAGCGTCAAGGACGGCAACGGTTCCATCCGTCGGGCCAACGTCAACATCGCCGCCACCACCATCGAAGACTACAAAAAGCTCAAGGACGTGGGCATCGGCACCTACATCCTCTTCCAGGAAACCTACAAGCGCGACATGTACGCCAAGCTCCACCCGTCCGGACCCAAGCACGACTACAACTGGCACACCACCGCCATGGACCGGGCCATGAAAGCCGGCATCGACGACGTGGGCATCGGCGTCCTCTACGGCCTCTACGACTGGAAATACGAGACCGTGGCCATGTTCCTCCATGCCGAACACCTGGAGAAAACCTTCGGCGTCGGCCCCCACACCATCTCCGTGCCGCGCATGCGCCCGGCCGGGGCCGTCAGCCTCGACACCTTCCCCTATCTGGTCCCGGACGAGGCCTTCAAAAAGATCATCGCCACCATCCGGCTGGCCGTGCCCTACACCGGCATGATCCTTTCCACCCGCGAAGACCCGGACTTCCGCGACACGCTCATCGACTGCGGCATCTCCCAGATCAGCGCCGGCTCCTGCACCGGCGTCGGCGGCTACCAGAAGGTCCACGAGGAGCACGAATCGACCAGCAACACCAACAACGGCCAGCAGTTCGAACCGAGCGACCAGCGCTCGCCCAACGAAATCATCCGCATGCTCTGCCAGCGCGGCTACGTCCCGAGCTACTGCACCGCCTGCTACCGCCAGGGCCGCACCGGCGACCGCTTCATGAGCCTGGCCAAGGACGGCACCATCCAGAACGTCTGCCTGCCCAACGCCCTGTTGACCTTCAAGGAATACCTGATCGACTACGCCGACCCGGCCACCAAGGCCGTGGGCGAGAAGCGCATTGCGGAAGCCCTGGAGACCATCCCCAAGGAAGGCATCCGCGACCTGACCATCGAACGGCTCCATGACATCGAATGCGGCAGGAGGGACCTGTTCTTTTAAGGAGAGGGGGCGAGGAGAGAGAAGCGAAGAGGCCTCCAGCGGCCGGGGGGCGTCACGCCCCCCGGACCCCCCGAAAGGGGCATGCGGGGGAGGAGACGGCAACGTCCAAACTCGCCCGGTCCCCCGGGCGACGGGCCACACGTCGCACACCCGGCCACGACCAACCCCGCACCCGCTTCCCCATCCCCCGCCCACCCCGTTCGGGGGTTCCGGGGGGGATGATCCCCCCCGGCGGAGAGGTCCAGGAGGGGCAGAGCCTCTCCTGGCCGCCGGAGGCATTGGCTACTGCGCGCGCAACGACTCGGCGACGTCCTTGGCGAATTTCTCCACGAGCCGGCTCTGGGCGGCGGCCAGGGCGGCGTAGTCGGGGCCGGCGGCGGCTTCGCGGTATTCGGCGGTGCGCCAGGTGAGCGACTTGCCGTCAGCGTCGAGGACGGACCAGCTGGCTTTGAGCCAGGCTTCCTGGCCGAGGCTGCCGTCGAAGCTGGCCACCTGGATGACGACCTGCCGGTCGGGGTGTCCGCCGGCGGGCCAGGGGTAGGTGACAAGCGGCTTGGCGCAGACCAGGGCGGCCAGGTTATCGGTCAGGGCGCGCTGGAAATTCTCGCGCAACGGTTCGATCCACTGCTCGAAGTCGGCCAGATGCATCTGGTTCTGGCCGAGGCGGGTGACGATCTGGGACCGGTCGAGGTAGGCCGGGAAGTCGACCGGTCCGATGCCGAGCGACAGGCAGGGTCCGGCCGGAGCCTCGGCGGTTTTGGGCGGCGGGGCGCTCAAGGAATAGAAATGGGTGGGCGCGGATTTGCCGCACCCGGCCAGGAGCGGCAGGCTGCAGGCCGCCGCGGCGATGCAGGCGGCGAGGAAACGGGGTGCGGTTTTCATCGCTGGGGGCCTCCCTTGCCCTGGATGAGCGCTTCGGGGTGGCGCTCGAGGTAGCTCGAAAGTTCGCGGATGGCCCGGGCGGCGTTGGCGATTTCGCCGAGGGCCCGGTTGAGGTCCGTGACGGTCGGGGAGTTGGAGTTGACGATTTTCTGGAAGTTGCCGATGGCCACCCGGCTGTCCTTGAGGGTGAGGTCAAAGGAGTCCAGGGCGCCCTTGGCCGAGGAGCTGATGCCCTCGGTGCGGCGGTCGAGGTGCTTGGCCAGTTCGGAGTAGTTCTGCACGGCCTCGTCGAGGTTCTGGGCCAGGGGCGCGACCTTGCTCTTGATCTCGTTCAGGAGGTCGGTGCCGGTATTGAGGGCGGAGTCGATCTTGCCGGGCATGCGGGCCAGTTCCGGCGAGTTGACGAGCTTTTCGATGCCGGTGACCGCGCCGATCAGCCGGTCGACCAGTTCCTGGAGCGGCAGCTGCTTGATGGTTTCGGTCAGCTTTTCGAAGGTGGAGGGCACGGTCGGGATTTCCGGCAGATTGGATTCTCCGACCAGGCGCACGGGCGTGTCGGGCATGAGGTCCAGGGAGACGGCGAGCTGGCCGGTGACGAAGCTCTGGGTGACGAGCTGGGCCCGCAGGCCCTTGTCGATGAGCTGGGTCAGCAGGTCGTCCGGGCTTTCCTTGCGGACCTGGACCAGGGTTTCCTTGGATTTCTTCTGCTTGTCCGAGGCCAGCGTGATCTTGCCGTCGAGGATTTCGATCACCACCGGGATGTAGAAGTGCAGGCGCGAGGCGTCGGCCTCGATGCTGATCTCCGTGACCGAGCCGATGGGCACGCCGCGAAAGACAACGGGCGCCCCGACCTCGAGGCCGCTGACGGAGTTGGGGAAAAACATGATGCAGTGGAATTTCTTGGTGAAAAACATGCCCGAGCCGAGGGCCACGATGGCTCCCACGGCCAGGACCAGCGCGCCGAGAACAAAGGCGCCGATCATGGTTTTGTTGGTTTTGGCGCTCATGGAGGGTCCTTTTTTCCGGTGCCGCGCATGTCGGGCTATTCCTTGCCCCGGGTGAGGAAGTGGCGAAGGCCCTGGTCCGTGGAATGGGCGAGCAGTTCGTTGGGGTTTCCGCTCGCGCTCATGGTCCGGGTGTCGACGTTTAAAAAGACGGAGTTGTTGCCGATGGCGAAGATGCTGGCCAGCTCGTGGGTGACGACCACGAAAGTGGCTTTCAGGCTGTCGCGCAGTTCGAGAATCAGTTCGTCGAGCAGGTGGGCGCTTATGGGGTCGAGGCCGGCCGAGGGCTCGTCGAAAAAGAGGATGTCCGGATCAAGGGCCATGGCCCGGGCCAGGCCGGCCCGCTTGGCCATGCCGCCGCTTATTTCCGAGGGATAGAAGTCCTCGAATCCGGCCAGGCCGACCAAGGCGAGCTTGAGCGAAGCCAGTTCGCGGATTTCTTTCGGCTTAAGCGGCGTGTACTGGGACAGCGGCAGGGAGATGTTCTCGGCCAGGGTCATGGAGCTGAACAGGGCCCCGCTCTGGTAGAGGATGCCGGTGCGGCGCAGGATGGCGTGGCGTTTTTCCGGGGTCGCGTCCCAGAGGCTGCCCTCCTGGTAGAGGACCTTGCCGGCTGCCGGCTCCTTGAGGCCGACCAGGACCCGCAGCAGGGTGGACTTGCCGCAACCGCTGCCGCCCATGATGATGAAGATGTCGCCCCTGTTCACCGTGAAATCGAGGTCGCGCATGATGACGAAGTCGCCGTAGGCCATGGTCAGGCCTTCGACGCGGATGGCGGGCGCGTTTTGCTCGGAAGCGGGTGCCTGGACGTCCACGGGGGCCTCACACGCCGATGATGTTGCAGGCCACGGTGATGATGGCCGTGGCGATGATGATGGCCAGGATGCCGGTGACCACGGCCGAGGTGGCGGCCTGGCCCACGGCCAGGGCGCTTCTGCCGCAGCGCATGCCCCGGTAGCAGCCGGCCATGGCCACGAGCACGCCGAAGACCGTGCTGTGGACCAGCCCGATCCAGAAATTGGCCAGCGGGACCGATTGCCAGGTGTGGGTCAGGTACTGGATGGGGTTGATGTGGAGCATGAAGACCCCGACGATGAATCCGCCCAAGATGCCCATGAGGTCGGCGTAGACGCACAAAAGCGGCAGCATGAGCACAAGGGCGATCATGCGCGGCAGGACCAGGAACTGGGTCGGGGAGAAGCCGAAGGTCTTGAGCGCGTCGATCTCCTCGTTGACCTGCATGGTGCCGAGCTCGGCGGCGTAGGCCGCGCCGGTGCGGCCGGCCATGATGATGCCGGTCATGATCGCGCCCATGACCCGGACCATGGCGATGCCGACGATGGTGGAGACGTAGATCTGGGCCCCGAACTGCGACAGCTGGATGGCGCCGACAAAGGCCAGGATGAGCCCGACGAGGAGGCTTATGAGCGAGACGATGGGCAGGGCCTCGACCCCGGCCTGGTAGATGAGGGTGACGAGGTTGGAGCGCTGAAAGACCGCGCGTCCCCGCAGGAGGGCCAGGCAGGCCAGGGTGACCTCGCCCAGGAATTCCAGGAGGTTGACCACGCCCTGGGCGAAACCGAGCCCCAGGTCGCCCATGCTTTCCAAAAACGCGGCATGGCTGGTCTTTCGGGCCGCGCCTTGCCGTTCGGGCACTTTGGCGGCCAGGTCGAGCAGGGAGGCCGCGCCCTCAGGCAGGCCCGAAACCTCCACTTCCACGCCGCGTTCCCGGGCCAGGACCAGGACAGCCCGGCAATCGGCCAGAAACCGGCTGTCCCAGCCGGTCACGGCCGTGGCCGCGAACACGAGCTTTCGCGGCGCGGGCGACGTGGCCAGGGCGTCTTTCACCGGAGCCAGCGGCGGGAACGGCCGGTCCAGACGCCAGACCCCGGACAGGGTCAGGGTCAGGATCCCGTTGGCCAAGGTGATGTCGCGGGCCGGGTTGTCGGCCTTTGGCGTGGTGCCGAAGGAATGTGTCATGAAAAGGCGTGTCGCGGGATCATGTGGTGTCCGATCCCCTCTCCATCGAATGGAATGCGGCGGCTGTCAAGGGACAATGCCGATGCAACCGGCGAGGGCCGAACATTCGGGCAGGCTCGCGACGCAAAGCCGCTTTCCCGGCGGCCGGTCTCCCGGATCGCAGCGCGCCGTCAGGGGCCGGCCCGCTTGGCGCCCGGGACCTATTTCCCGGCCGGATACTGGCGCAGGCACTCCTGCTCGCACAGGTCCGTGCCGCGCGTCAGCATGTAGCCGCAGTTTCGCAGCTGGTAGTTCTGGGCGTACAGGTTGGTGTAGGCTTGGTTGCAGGCGGCGCGGCAGGGCGCGGCCGAGGCGTATTGCTGCTCGATGACGTCCTGGTAGACCCGGCAGATGTCCATGTCCGAATCGCAGGGGTCCGGACCGGGCGGGGTGATGCAGTTGCCGAAAAAGATGGAGGGCGAGGCGGGCTTGATCGGACCGCAGCCGGCCGCCATCAGGCAGAGGACGGCCAGGGCCAGAGCGTGGACGCAAGAGCGGTGCATGGGTTCCTCCGTCTGATGCGAGGCTGTGGGCAGGCTTGCGCGCGACCGGAATGACGTACCATCAAACGGCCGCTCAAGGCTAGAATCTTGACGGCCGCCCGGCGGAGGAAGGAAGGGAAACCGGGAAGGAAGCGGCGGGAGCCGGAATGGATCCTGGCCAAGCCGTTTTCGCGATTCGATTGCCAGAAGGCCTTCCGGCCCCGGACCCGGCTACTGCTTCCGATACTTGCGATAGCATTCCTGTTCGCACAGGGCGGCGCCGTGGGTGATGATGTTGCCGCAATTGCGAAGCGAGGCATAGCGCTGGGGGAGCCTGTAGCCGAGCTTTTTGCAGGCCTTGCGGCACGCGGCCAGGGAGGCCCGAGGTTGGCTGAAGGCGTTCACGAAACGCCGGCAGATCTCTTCCCTGGAGTCGCATTGTTCGACATTCGACCCCGCCGTGCAGTTGCCCATGAACTGGGTGGAACGGTCGAGCCTGGGTTGGGCGTAACCGTTGGATGAAATGCAAAGGACAGCCACGGCCAGAAGGCAGGCAGAAAAGTGATGCATCGAATCCTCCATGTGCGGGGGGTGCGGCGACAACAGATGGCCCAACATCGGTCGTCTACCATGCCGCCCTCGGAAAAATCCAGCGCGACGGAGATTTTCGGGAAAATTTTAACGTCTGGCCGCCAGACGGAAAGGGCCATGGCCCTTCCCGTCCCTTGGCCGCACCAGGGCCCGAAACCCGGGAACGGGCCGACGGGCTGGGCAGGCACCGGGTCTTCCATGCCGTCAGGTGCGCGGGGCTGGCGCCGCCTACGCCGGCTCCGCTCCCCCGGCTACTGGCCCGGATACTGGCGCAGGCACTGCTGTTCGCACAGGTCGCTGCCGTGCTCGACGATGACGCTGCAGGCCTGAAGCGAGGTCTGCTCGGAAAAGAGGTCGTCATGGGCCTTTTTGCAGGCCTCGCGGCAGGCGGCGGCCGAAGGATGCTTGGCCACGATCACGTCCTGGTAGGACTGGCAGATCTTGTTTCCGGCCTCGCAGGGCGCCGTGCCTTTCCAGGTGAGGCAGTCGCCGTAAAACGCGTCGGGCGAATACGGCTGGGGATGGGCCGTGCAGCCGCCGGCCATCAGGCAAAAGACGACGAGCAGCAGGGCCTGGCCAAGAGAACCGTGCATGGGTTCCTCCGTTTGCTGTAGGTTGGGCGACAGTCGAGGGGCCATCGCCTCCTGCCTACCACGTCACAAACGGAAAGAGCCAGCCTGAAGTCGTTTTTTGGGGCAAAAACTATCGTCCCGCCAGCAGACGGAACAGGGCCGGACCATAGAGGATCTGCACCATGGCCCCGAAACACAAAAACGGGCCGAAAGGAATAGGCATCGAGCGGCCCTTGCCCTGCCCCCGCACGTAAAAAGGACTGGCCACAAGCGCCGCTATGCTGCCAAGCAGCACGGAATACGGCAGTCCCAGCACCCCGAGGGCTCCGCCGATGGACAGCATCAGTTTCACATCCCCACCGCCCAGGCCGTCCACGCCCTTGGCCAGCCGGTAGCCCGTGGCCAAAAGCCAGAACACCCCGAAGCCCGCCGCCGCGCCAACGGCCGCCGACCACGGCCCGACCGCCGGATGCAACGCCCCGATGCCGATGCCGAGCACCGCTGCCGGATAGGTCAGGAAATTCGGTAGCAGGTAGACCTGGAAATCGATGCCCGAGGCCACGATGTAAAGCCCGCCCAGGGCCAGAAACGCCGCGAACCACGGCGTCGGCCCGAACTGCACGGCCAGGAGGCAGGCCCAGAGCCCGGACGTCAGTTCGATCAGCGGATAGAGGAGCGAGATCCGCTCCCCGCACCCGGCGCAGCGCCCCCGCAGCAGCACATAACTGACAACCGGCAACAGCTCCCACCACGAAAGCCCACGCCCGCAGCGCGGACAGTGCGACGCCGGCCGCACGATCGACGTGCCGGCAATGCCGCGCGACACGCACACCGAATAGAAGCTGCCGAGCACCAGCCCCAGCACGGCCGCAACCGCCGGGAAAAAATACGGGAAAAGGGAAAGTGGGATGTTTGACGGCATCCCGCCTTGTGTCGCGCCCGGCGCGCGGCGTCAAGGGTGGGTAGGAGAGGGGTGGGAGAGGGAGGGGTGGAGGAGGGAGGGGAGATGCCTCCGGCGGCCGGGGGCCGTCGACGCCCCCCGGACCCCCCGCACGGGGGGGGCGGGGGATGGGGAGGCGGGTGGACTGGTGGTCGTTGGCGGGTGTGCGTCGGTTTGGCCGGAATCGGACCGGCGACGCAGGCCGCAAAGCCGGCCAGCACGCCGGCCCGATTCCGGCCAAACAGGCCCGTCGCCCCGGGGACGGGGCGAGTTTAAAGGAATTTTACATTCCGGACATTCAAAAAAAAGCGCCGCCCACCAGCAACGCGGCCCGGCCGTCGCCCTCCCCGCTCCCGCACGCCCTATCCAGGGGTCCGGGGGGATGATCCCCCCGGCCGCCGGAGGCATTTTTTCTACACGCCGCCCGGCTGGGGCAGGCCGCACTTGTGCTTGTAGTCGATGGCCTTGCGGATGAAGATGGTGGATTCGGCGATGTTGGCGCACTGGTCGCAGATGCGTTTGAGGCTGTGGGCCACGAAGGATTGCTGCACGGCCCGTTCGACGGGTTTGGCTTCGCGGATCATTTCGCTGGTCACGTCGCGGAAGATGCGGACGTTGAGGTCGAGGGCGTCGGCGTTTTGCTGGATGATGCGCAGGGCCGCCTCGTCGTCGAGGTCCATGTAGCAGCCGACGCAGGCGCGGGTGAGTTCGAGGGCCAGGTCGGCCAGGTGGCGCAGGTTGCCGTGGACGGGCTGGCGGGGCTCGGTGGTGAGGACGAGGACGCGTTCGGCGATGTTGACGGCTTCGTCGCCAAGGCGTTCGATGTTGACGAGCATGCGCATGGACCCGACGATGAAGCGCAGGTCCTTGGCCACCGGGTGGTGCAGGGCCAGGATTTTCAGGCTTTCGGAGTCCACCCGGCATTCGAGGTCGTTTATTTCGCGGTCCGCGTCGATGACTTCGCGGGCCTTGCCGGCGTTGTGTTCGAGCAGGCTGGCCACGGCCTTGCGGACCGCGTCCTGGGCTAGGTGCATCATCTGGAGCACATCCACCTTGAGTTTGTGGATGGCGTTGTCGAGGGGGGTTTCCACGAGAGGCTCCCGGGTTTGCCGCGGGCTTTGCGTCCCGTGGCACCATGACGTTAACCCTTGTCACGAACCGTTTGGGGTGGCGGACTCATGCCGGAACTGTGACAATTCAGCGTGGGGCTGTCAATCGCGGCCCGGTCCTGTCGGCTCCGCCCGGGAGCGGGGCGAACAGGTTACGAAAGCGTGTCGCGGTCGCGCACGCCGACCAGATAGAGGATGCTGTCGAGGCCGAGGGTGGAGATGGCCTGGCCCGCGCCTTTTTTGACCACGGGCTTGGCGTGGTAGGCGATGCCGAGGCCGGCCATGCCGAGCATGGGCAGGTCGTTGGCCCCGTCGCCCACGGCGATGACCTGCTGCAGGGACAGGCCTTCCTTTTCGGCGATCATCCGGAGGATCTCGGCTTTTTTGGCGGCGTCTACGATTTCCCCCACCACCTCGCCGGTCAGTTTGCCGTCCTTGATTTCCAGTTCGTTGGCAAAGACGTAATCGATGCCGAGGCGTTCCTTGAGTCGCAGGCCGAAGTAGGTGAAGCCGCCGGAGATGATGGCGATCTTGTAGCCGAAGCGCTTGAGGTTGGCGATGAGGCGCTCGGCCCCGTCGTTGAGGGGAATCCGCCTGGCCACGGTTTCGAGGTTGTCGGCCGGAAGTCCCCGCAGCAGGCGCAGCCGGCGGCGCAGGCTCTCCTTGAAGTCGATCTCGCCACGCATGGCCAGTTCGGTGATGGCCGAGACCTGGGCTCCGACGCCGGCGGTCTTGGCCAGCTCGTCGATGACTTCGGCGGCAATGAGGGTCGAGTCCATGTCAAAGGCGACCAGCCGCCGGTTGCGGCGAAAGGCATTGTCTTCCTGGATGGCGATGTCGACGCCGAGTTCGGCGGAAATGGCCAGGAATTCGCTTTTGATGGCGGTCAGGTCGTCCGGGGTGCCGCGCACGGAAAATTCCACGCAGGCCATGCGGGGGGAATCGGCCTCGTCCAGGGCGGCCCGGCCGGAGAGCCTCGTGATGACGTCGATATTGAGCCCGTTTCGGGCGATGACGCCGGTGACGGCCGCGATGTGTTGGGCGTTTAGGCGCCGGGCCAGGAGCGTCACGATGCGGCGCTCCTTGCCCTGGGCGTCGACCCAGGAGGCGTAGTGCTCGGAGGCTACGGGGGTGAAGGTCAGGTTGACGCCGAGCTTGTGGCCGCAAAAGAGCAGGTCTTTTAAAAAGGGCGTGGATTCGGCCTCGGTCGGGACCTTGACCAGGATGCCAAGGGACAGGGTGTCGTGGATGACGGACTGTCCGATGTCCAGGACATCAGCCTTGTGCCTGGCCAGTTCGGCGGTGACGGCGGCGGTGAGGCCGGGCTTGTCGTCGCCGGAGACGCGGATGAGGATGATTTCGGGCTCGTGCATGGGGAGCCTATAGCGCCGGGTCGGCCGGCCGGCAAGATGGCGGCGGCCACATCCGGGGGCAAGACGCAGGGACCGGACGCGCGGACGCGGTGCGAGACGGGGAGGGCCCCGGCGGCCGGCCCGCCCCCCTTTCCCTTTGCCGCCGGGCCGGCTAGACTCGGGCCATGAGACCTTTTGCCCGACCCGGTTCCGTCTGGCCCAGGGCGGCGTTTTGCCTGGCGCTCCTTGCCTGCCTCGCCGCCTGCCCCCCGGCCGTCCGGGCCGGCGAGCCGCCGGCCATGGGCCGCTACGCCAACGCCAAATACGGCTATGCCATCGACTATCCCAAGGCGTTTTCTCCCCAGGGCGAGGCCGACGCCGGGGACGGGCAGGTGTTCCTGGCCCCGGGCGGAGCCGGGGAGATGCGGGTGTACGCGGCCTACAATGCTCTTGAGACGCCCTTTCGCGGGCGCTACCAGGAGAGCCTGGCGGCCCTGGGCGTGCGGCCGGTCTACACCCTTTTCCGGGAGGACTGGTTCGTGGTGTCCGGGATCGTCGGCGGCAAGGTCTATTATGAGAAAACGCTGGCCCGGGGGGACGTGTTTTTCACGGTGTCCTTCACCTACGACCCGGCCGCCCGGGCCCTGTTCGAGTCCGTCATCGGCCGGGTCATCAAGTCGTTTGCCGTGAAGTGAGGGCCGACCGGCGGCTGCGGAACGGGCGGCCCTTTTTTTGCGCGGATTTTCCTTTTCCCCAAGGCTGATTTCGGCTATTCTGAAAAAGAAACGGCTTCGCTTCGAGTCCGCCGTTTCCTTTCGTTTCACCGGGGCGTGGCCGACGGCGCTCGTCCCGCCTGCCCCTCTACCCCCAACCTGGAGGACCAGTGGCCAAAAACGCCTACACTTTCGCAAAGCGCGCCAAGGAGTTGGCCAAGAAGAAAAAGAAGGAAGAAAAAGTCCAGCGCAAGACCGCGCGCGGGGACAACGAGGAAGGGCCGTACTTCGACGAAGCCACGGGCCAGATCGTCTACCCCGAAGGACAGCCGGCTCCCGACGGCGAAAACGACGCCACGACGGCCGGGGATTCCGAGCCGGCCGAGAAACCCGCTCCCTAGACCGCATCCCGACCGTTGCCGCTTTCCGTGCGGAGTGTCTCGAAAACCGGCCCTGCGGATTCCGAGAGCGCGACCAACGCCGCCCCGTCGCCCATCGCCAGGCGACGGCGGCGTCGCGCCCGGCCCGGCCGACCAGGCCAGCCGGGCCGAATCGGGCCAGACACGCCGCCACGGAGGCCGCCGGCCGCAAGGCCGGTCCGGCAGCCCCCGTTCCTTCCCGCTTCCGACTATCCGCCCGAACGTGCGTCCGAGGGCTGTTCCCCCAGCAGCGGCAGCCGCCGCAGCCGTCGGCCCGTGGCCGCGAACAGCGCATTGGCCACGGCCGGGGCCAGCGGCGGCACTCCGGGTTCGCCGACGCCGGTCGGCGGAGCGTCCGACGGCAGGATGACCACGTCCACTGTCGGCATCCGGTCGAAGCGCAGGATGGGATAGCGGTTGAAGTTCTCGGGCACGGCGCCGCCGTTCTCAAGGACCAGGGCCTCCTCCAGCACGGCCGACAGCCCAAGGGCGATGCCGCCTTCCATCTGGGCGGCCACGATGTCCGGATTGACCACCACCCCGCAGTCCACGGCGCAAGTCACCCGCGTGACGGCAAAGGTGCCGTCCTTTTGCGCCGCCACTTCGGCCACATGGGCCACGTAGGTGTCGAAGGACCGGTGCACGGCCAGGCCCCGGCCGTGGCCGTCTGGCAGGGGCGCGCCCCAGCCGGCGGCCTTGGCCGCGGCGTCGAGGACGGCCAGCCGCCTCGGATCGCCGGCCAGGAGCTCCCGTCGGTAGTCCAGGGGATCGCGCCCGGCGGCATGGGCCGCCTCGTCCACGAACGATTCCACGGCAAAGGCGGTGTGGGAGTGGCCGACCGAGCGCCACCAGAGGACCGGCACCTTGGCGGTCGTGGTGTGGAGTTCCACGGCCAGGTTGGGGATGGCGTAGGCCATGTCCGAAACGCCCTCGACCGAGGTCACGTCCACCCCGTCCTTGATGAGGGCCCCCTCGAAGGGCGTATTGACGTTGATGGACTGGCCGGCGATCCGGTGTTGCCAGGCCGCAAGCCTGCCGTCGGTGTCGAGGCCGGCCTCGACCTTGTGGAGCATCATCGGCCGGTAGCGGCCGCCGCGCAGGTCGTCGCCCCGGTCCCAGACCAGATGGATGGGCACCTTCTTGCCGAGGGCCTTGGCCACGTGCACGGCCTCGACGATGTAGTCCGAACCGGGGTTGGCCCGACGGCCGAAGCTGCCGCCGGAATAGAGGGTGTGGATGGTGACGGTCCGCTTGTCGGCCAGGCCCGCCGCCTGGGCCGCGTTTTCCTGGTCCACGGTCTGGAACTGGTCGCCGGCGTAGATTTCGAGCCCGTTCTCGGTGAACCGGGCCACGCAGTTGAGCGGTTCGAGCGGGGCGTGGGCCAGGAACGGGGCCTCGTACACGGCGGAAAGCCGCGTGGCCGCGCCGGACAGGGCGGCCTCCACGTCGCCGTCGCGGCGCACGGCCCCCCCCGGGGTGTCAAGCAGGGCGAGGTACTCCCGGCGCAGGTCGGCCGTGCCCCGGGTCTCGGCCCCGGCGTCGTCCCACTGGACGGTGAGGGCGCGCCGGCCCTCCAGGGCCGCCCAGGTGTTTTCCGCCACCACGGCCACCCCGGAGGGGATCTCCACCACGTCGGTCACGCCGGAGACGGCCAGGGCCGGGGCCTTGTCAAAAGAGGCGACCTTGCCGCCAAAGCGCGGCGGCCGGGCCACCACGGCCGTCTTCATGCCCGGCAGGCGGACGTCCAGGGCGAAACGGGCCGCGCCCGACACCTTCTCGGCAATGTCGAGCCGGGGCGGCGAGGTGCCGATCAGGGTGAAAGCCGAGGCCGGGGTCAGGGGCGGATCGGCCGGCGGGGCGACGGTTGCCGCCCGGGCGGCCAGTTCGCCAAACGTGGCCTGTCTGCCCGAGGCCTCGTGCCGGATGACGCCCTTTTCCACCCGCAGCTCCCCGGCCGGCGCGTCCAGATGGTCGGCCGCCGCCGCCAGCAGCATGGCCCGGGCCCCGGCCCCGGCCTGGCGGTACTGGGTGTAGGAATTGGCAATGGCCGTGCTGCCGCCCGTGCCCTGCATGGGGCCGAACACGAGATTGTTGTAGACCCGCTCGTCGGCCGGGGCATGGGCGGCCCGGATCTGGCCCCAGTCGGCTCCGAGCTCCTCGGCCACCAGCGTGGCCAGGCCCGTCAGCACGCCCTGGCCGGTCTCCAGGTGCTTGGAAAGGACGGTCACGGTGCCGTCCGTGGCCACGGAAACGAACGGGTTCAGGGCAAAGGTCTCGGCCGGGGTGTCGGCCTCGGCCGGGGTTGGCCAGGGCGGCGGGGCGGGACGTTCGCCGGCCTTGATGGACGCGGCCAGGAGGATGGCGGCCTTGATCCGCTGGTAGGTGCCGCACCGGCAGATGTGGCGGCGCATGGCCTTGGCGATGTCCGCCTCGGACGGGCGCGGGGTTTCGTCCAGAAGGGCCACGGCCCGCAGGATCTGTCCGGGCTGGCAGTAGCCGCACTGGGGGACTTGCGCTTCCCGCCAGGCCGCCTTGACCGGATGGTCCTCCGGGATGCCCTCGATGGTGACAATAGTGGTTCCGGCCGCAGCCTTGGCCGGGAGCCCGCAGGACGGGCGGGGCTTGCCGTCGACCAGCACGGTGCAGCCCCAGCACTGGCCGATGCCGCAGCCGAATTTCGGGCCGGTGATGCCGAGGACGTCGCGCAAGACCCACAGCATGGGCATGTCGTCCGGCACGTCCAGGTCGTGGCGATGGCCATTTATGGTCACTGCGATCATGGGAGCCTCCATAGGAAAAAATAGAGATACCCTGCAGTATCTCCCCTAGGAGGTCGCCCGGGGCAGGTCAAGCGGAGTCACGGCGCCACCGGGGCGCGTGACGGTGCGGCGCGGGCTTAGGGCAGCAGGAAGGACGGCGTTTTCTGCCGGAAGGTGCGAAAATCCTGCCGGCCCGCGATCTGGGTCAGACGGTCGTTGTTCTCCCGGTTATAGAGCCGTTCGAGCTCGCCCGTGCCCACGGGGGCGCAGGCGGCCAGGGACGCCAGGGCGGCAAAGGCGGCAAGGACAAGGGCAATGGTGCGCGGCATGGCCGGATCTCCTTTCTGGCCGATTTTTCCGGCCCACGGCAATGTTGCAGATTCCATGCCCGCCGGCCGGCCAGGACCGGATTGCCCGCCACCCCGCTTTGCCGTAAAGTCCCGGCCTCACCGCAAACAGGGGGAATCCTGCCATGACCGACGCGCCTTTTCCGGAACTCAAACTCTTCATCACCGGCCCGACCTACATCCGGCCCGAGGTGCGCGCGGCCGGGGCCCTGGCCGAATTCGGCCACCGCGACAGCGAAAACGCCAAGCGGTTCCGGCCCATCTTCGAGGACCTCGGCCGCATCGCCGACCTGCCGGACGACTACAGGACCATCCTCTTTCTGGGCTCGGGCTCCACGGCCATGGAGGCGGCCATCCGGTCGCTGGTAGGATCGGATGAGACCGTGCTCCACGTGTCCTGCGGCGCGTTCGGCGACCTGTGGCACAAGATTTCGCTCGAAAACGGCAAGAAGGCGGCCCTTTTGTCCGTCGCCCCGGGCCAGGCTCCGGACGCGGCGACCCTTGAGGCGGCCATGGCCGAGCACCGGCCGGCCGTGGTCGCCATCACCCACAACGAGACCTCGACCGGTGTTACGGCCGACATCGTGGCCCTGTGCCGGGTGGCCAAGGCCCACGGGGCCCTGGCCCTGGTCGATGGCGTCAGCATCTTCGGCGGGGCCCCGAGCGACATCGCGGCCTCCGGCTGTGACATGTACTGCACGGCCACCCAGAAGTCGCTTGGGCTCCACGCCGGCTTCGGCATCGGCTTCGTCAGCCCGGCGGCCATCGACAAGGCCGGCCACGTCACGGCCCGGGGCCACGCGACCGACATCCTCGCGCACCTCGGCCCCGCGGCCAAGTTCCAGACCCAGTCGACGCCCAACGGCGCCCTGGGCAATCAGATGTACGTGCAGCTCGAATATATCGTGAAAAAAGAGGGGATCGAGGCCCGGTTCGCCCGCCATGCGGCCATGCGGGACACGGCCGTGGCCTTTGTGGAGTCGTTGCCCGGGTTCGAGCCCTTTGCCCCGGCCGGCTTCCGTTCGCCCACCGTGACCACGGCCCTGGTGCCGCAGGGCATGACCCATGCCGACCTCAAGACCGTCAAGGAACGGATGCGGGCCCGGGGCTACCTGTTCGATCCCGGCTACGGGAAGCTCAACGAAGCCCTGGAGGCGGCCGGTCGCCAGCCGATCTTCCGCATCGGCCACATGGGCGACATCAGCCCGGACATGCTCGGCGCCTACCTCTGCGTCCTGCGCGAGGTGCTTTTAAGTTAGAGAGAAGAGGGAAGATGCCTCCGGCGGCCGGGGGGGATCATCCCGGTATGAACCGGGTACATGATTGACAGAACGGACCGGGTACATGGTTGACACTTTTGGGCAGAGGAGGAAGCTCCAATGCCCTGGAAAAAGGTCAATCCGATGGAAGAACGCGCCCGGTTCATTGTGGAGTTGTCGCAGCGACGGGAATCATTTGCAGCCTTGTGCCGCAAGTATGGGATCAGTCGCGAAACGGGTTACAAGTGGCTGCGCCGCTATCAGGCAGGGGAAGGGCTTGGGGAACGAAGCCGCGTTGCCCGGCATTGCCCGCACAAAACACCTGATGCAGTCGTCACGTTATTACTCGCATTGCGACAGGAGAATCCCTACTGGGGTCCCAAAAAGCTCGTCAGGCTTCTGCAAGATGTGCACGGCATAGAGTACCCACCGGCCAAAAGTACAGCCGGCGACATTTTGAAACGGCACGGATTGATCACCGCCACAAAAGCAAAGCGCCGTCAGTCAGGAGGCCGGTTGCGGCGAGAGGATCTCCGGCAGCCCAAACAGGCAAATGATGTTTGGAGTGCGGATTACAAGGGCTGGTTTCGCCTGGAGGACAGGAGCATTTGCCATCCTTTGACAATCAGTGACATCTTTAGCCGCTATGTCTTAGGGTGTTACGTCTTTCCTACGCAGACGCTTGAACGAACAAAAGAGGCGATGCGGCGGGTGTTTATGCGATACGGCCTGCCACGCGCCATCCGCGTGGACAATGGGACTCCGTTTGGTTCGACCGGGATCGCAGGTTTGACCGGCTTAAGCGTCTGGTGGCTCCAGCTGGGTATTGTCGTGGACTTCATCGCGCCTGGAAAGCCCGAGCAAAATGGCTGCCACGAAAGAATGCATCGGACCTTGAAACTGGAAGCCACTATCCCGCCTTCGGCGAATCTGCGGGAGCAACAAGAACGATTGGAGTCCTGGCGGGAGCGATTTAATAGCCATCGTCCCCATGAAGCACTTGATCAGGCCACGCCGGCTTCAATCTACCGGCCTTCGTCCCGGCGGCTGCCTCGAAACGAACCATGCTTTGAGTATCCCTCCTCTTTCGAAAGTCGGACGGTTCGCCGGGATGGGATGTTCAACTGGGAAGGCAGGCAGATTTTTCTCGGCGAGGCATTTGCGAAATGTCGCATCGGCCTGACCAGAAATTATGATGATCGTTGGCTGGTTTATCTTGGAGAGCACCTGCTCGGCGGGTTTTGCCCCAAAGACCCCAAACGGGTGGTTCCGGTTCGATCCCTGATCAGCTAAAAAGTGTCAGGGATGTACCCGGTCCAAACTGTCAACGATGTTCCCGGTTGCACACCCCCCCGGACCCCCTGGAAGGGGGCCAGATCCCCGCGCCCTTTGCGGAGCCCATCAAAAGTTTTTGGGAAGGGGTCCGGGGGAACCTTTTTTTCAAAAAAGGTTCCCCCGGCCGCCGGAGGCCTTCTCTGCGTCAGGCGCCGGCCGCCGCCACCTGGGCCCGGATGCGGCAGACGCCGCAGACCTCGCCGGACGACGGATAGCCGCACTCGGAACAGGCGTAGAGCGTGTCCATGCCGTTGCGGCTCGTGCCCGTGAACTGGGGTCTCCCTTTTTCCAGAAAGGCTTCGTAAAAGGCCGTCTTCTGGCCGGGGCTCCGGTCCTCCAGGTCGGCGAAAAGCTTCTTGTGGCCCGTGAAGCTGGCCCCGCCGCTGTAGGGGCAGGCCGCCTTCCAGTGGTCGATGCCCTTTAGAAAGCAGTAGGCCGCCGTCTCGAACTCGGTCACGCGGTAAAGGGGCTTGATCTTGCGGACAAACCTGCCCTCGGCCGGGAGCGTCGGGCCCTGGCTGCCGAGATAGGTCGCGTCCCAGCGCAGGACGTTGGCGAAAAGCCGGGCCACCTCGTCGTCCAGGTTGTGGCCCGTGGCCAGGGCGGCGTAGCCGTTCTCGTAGGCGAAACGGTTGAAGTAGTGGCGCTTGATCTTGCCGCACACGGCGCAGATGGGCCGGCGCACCGCGTCCTTGACCTTGGGGATGGCCAGGCCCACCTCGGCTGTCCGTAACACGTGGAGCCTGAAGCCGTTGTCCCGGCAGTACGATTCCGTGCGCTCGCAGACCGGATCGGACGAATCCGGGATGCCGAGGTGCACGTGCAGGCCGTCCACGTCGTGGCCGAGGTCGGACAGGACGCGCATCAGCGCCAGGGAATCCTTGCCCCCGGACACGGCCACCAGCACCTTCTCGCCGGGCTGTATCATGGCGTGGCGGCGGATGGCCGTCTCCACCTGCTTGCGGAAAAAAAGCTCGAAACAGTCCGGGCAAAAGCCGGTGTGGTGGCTCGGCAGCTTCACCGCCGCCAGTTCGCCGCATCGCTTGCACTTCATGGATAGATCCTTGGCAGGAGGGGAGAGGAATCGGGGGAGGGAACCCCTTTTTGCAAAAAGGGGTTCCCTCCCCCGAACCCCCACCCTCCCCAAAAACTCTTCAAGGGGTGGAGCGGGGCGCTTTGTCTTGCAGCCGCGCCCGATACATAAAAAAACGCTGTCGGATTCCTACGCTTTCGCTGGGAAAAATCCAACCCTCTGCCCCGCCCCCGGACGACGAGCGTCCGCAAATGACCGCCCTTCCTCCCGCGTCCGCTTCTCCCTATTCCCGTCCAGGGGGTCCGGGGGGGGTGGAAAATCCCCCCCAGCCGCCGGAGGCATCTTAAATTACTTCCTCTCTTACCTGGGCCGCGTGGCCTGGCGGCGGTCGTAGACGGCGCGGATGGCGCCTTCGAGTTCGTCGGTGGGGCAGGGCTTGAGGAGATAATCGGCCGCGCCGCCGGCGATCATGGCCGAGGCGATGTCGACCGAGGCGTGTCCGGTCAGGATGAGGACTTCGGCTTCGGGGCAGGCGGCGCGCAGGAGCGGCAGGGCCTCCTGGCCGGAGAGGCCCGGCATCTTGACGTCAAGGACGATGACGTCGGCCGGGGCGGCGCCAAGGAGGGCCAGCGCCTCCTGGCCGCCGCCGGCCGTGCGCACGGCAAAGCCGTGGCGGGTGAGGAGCTTGGCCAGGGTGTCGCGAAACCGCTCCTCGTCGTCCACGATCAGCACGCGGATGGGATCGGCCATGGTCTCGTTCTCCGTAGGGTGGTTAGAGGGGCAAGGTGACGGTGAAGGCCGCGCCCTGGCCGGGCCGGCTTTCGGCGGCAAGGGTTCCGCCCAGGCGGGTGACGATGCCGTGGGCCAGGGACAGGCCAAGGCCCGTGCCCTTGCCAGGTTCCTTGGTGGTGAAAAAAGGATTGAAGATTTTTTGCATGTTTTCCGGCGGGATGCCGCAACCGGTGTCGCGGACCTCGATGCAGATGGTTTTTTCGTCCCGCCGGGTGGAGACGGTGATGGTGCCGCCTTTGGGCGTGGCGGCCAGGGCGTTGGTCAGGAGGTTCAGGATCACCTGGCGCAGGAGCGGCACGTCGGTGCGGATGGGCGGGAGGCCCGGGGCGTAGTCGCGCACGATGGCAAGGCCCCGGCCCGCGGCCTCGCGCTCGGCCAAAAGGGCCATGTCCTCGATGACCTGGTCGAGGGCCTCCTCCTGGAGCACGGGTTCCATCTTGCGGGCGAAATTGAGAAGCTTGTGGGTGACGAGCCGGCAGCGGTCCACCTGCCTGCCGATCTCGGCCAGGGAGTCCCGGGCCTCGGCCAGGTCGGCGGCCGTGACGTCCGGGCCCTCTCCGGCGATCTCGCGCACCAGATCGAGTTCCTGGGTGATGATGGCCAGCGGATTGTTGATCTCGTGGGCGATGCCCGAGGACAGCTCGCCGATGGCGGCCAGCTTCTGGGACTGGAGGAGTTGCAGGTCCAGCTCGTGGACCTCCCGCTCGCCGCGCCGCACCCGCCGGGCCAGGACCAGGGCCGACCCGATGCAGACCGCGCCCGCGAAAAGGGCCAGTCCGACGCCGACGTGGGGCGGCGCGGCCAGGGCCAGGAGCACCGCCGCGCCGGCCAGGGCCGGCGCGAGGAGCGTGTGGGGCCAAAGCGGCGGGGTGCGGCCGTCAGCCGTTGCGCTGGGATTCATGGAGTTGTTTGCGCTCGTAGGCTTTGCGGGCTTTTTCGAGCAGTTCCCCGAAATCCACGGGTTTGAGCACATAGTCGTAGGCCCCGAGCGACATGCCCTGCATGCCGGCCTCGACCGAGGCATGGCCGGTCAGGATGATGACCTCGACCAGGGGGTGGCGCTTTTTGATTTCCTTGAGCACGGTCAGGCCGTCCATGCCCGGCATGCGCATGTCGAGGATGACCACGTCGAAGTCTTGCCGGTCCAGGTGGGCCAGGGCCTCGGCCCCGCTCGCGGCGGCCGTGACCGGGATCTGGCGGTAGGTGAACCGCTTGACCAGGGTCTCGATGAAGTCGGCCTCGTCGTCCACGGCCAGTACGCGAAGTCCCATCCATGCCTCCCGGGGCGGGTTGGTGTCGGATTGCCGCAAGTCGGGGCCGGTTTTGGCGCTCCCCGGCCTCACGCGCCGACCGGCAGGGTGATGTGGAAGGCCGTGCCTCGGCCTTCCTCGCTGGTCACCTCGATGCGGCCCCCCAGCTTCTTGATGATGCTGTAGCTGATGGTAAGGCCCAATCCCGTGCCCTCGCCCACTTTTTTGGTCGTGAAGAAGGGGTCGAAAATCTTGGCCATGGCTTCCTTGGACATGCCCTTGCCGGTGTCGGCGATGACGATTTCCACTTCCGGGACGTCGGGCGCGGCCCGGGTGGTCACGGTGATGGAGCCGTTCTTGTCGATGGCGTCGATGGCGTTGTCCATGATGTTCAAAAAGACCTGCTGGAGCTGGGAGGTGTCCGAGGCGATGCGGGGCAGGTCTTTCTGGTAGTCGCTTAAAAAGGTGATGCCCCGGAAGCTGGCCTCGTTTTCCAGAAACGACCGGGTCTGGTCCAGGAGCAGGTTGACGTCGATGTCCTCCTGGGTCGGCTCCATGCGCCGGGCGAAGCCGAGGAGCCGGTGGGTCACGTCCTTGGCCCGGCGGACGTGGAATTCGATCTTGGCCACCGCGTCCTCGAACTCCTGGAAATTGGGACTGGCCTTGATGTCCTCTTCGCCTAAGAGGTCGCGCATCCAGCCGGCCTTTTCCATGATGATGGCCAGTGGATTGTTGACCTCGTGGGCCACGCCGGCGGCCAGCTTGCCAAGGGCGGCCATCTTGCTCGACTGGGTGAGGGAGGCGTCCAGGGTGGCCTTTTCCCGCTCGGCCCGGATGAGCTCCCGGACCGTGCCGTTGGCGATGAAGACCGCGCCGCCGATGATGACCAGGGTGCCCCCGGAGAGGAGCAGGATCAGGAGCCACCGGGCACGCAGGACCGGCAGGAGCTCCTCGCGGGGGTCGTCCTTGATGATCAGCAGCCAGTCTTTGTGGTTGAGCCAGGCCATGGCGTAGAGCGAGGTCTGGCCGTCAATGGTCAGGCTTTCCACCCGGGTGCCGGAAAAATGGGGGATCTCCGGAAAAATCAGGGTGTCGAAGAGGGCGTGGCCGAAGCGCGGCTTGGTCTGGAGCACGTGGTCCGAGGAGAGGATGAAGGCGTCGCCGGACTTGCCGAGGTGGATGCTCCGGACCAGGGAGTCGAAGATGTCGGAGTCGATGGCGGCCCGCAGGACCCAGGTTTTGTCGCCCTCGCGGCGGCTGACGGCGATGTTGAAATGGGGGTATTTGCGGAACCCGAGGAAGACGTCGCTGACGTGGATGCCCTTGGCCATGACCTGGTGGAACCATTCCTCGTGGCTGTAGTCGATGCCGCGCAGCTTGTAGGGGCCGACGTAGGACACGCAGATGCCGTTCTGGTCGATGACCTGCAGGTCGAGGAAGGATTTGCCGTGCAGCTGGAGCACGCCGAAGATGTGTTCCAGGTAGGGATCGGTGGACAGTTCCCGGTAGGATTCGGTCTGGGCCAGGGTGGAAAGCTGGGCCATCCGTTCGGCCAGGAACAGGTCGATGGTGACCTTCTTGTTTTCCACCAGGTTGCTCAAGCTGCCGTACACTTTATCGGAATAGGTGTCGTAAAAGCGGTCGTAGAGGGCTAGGCCCAGGCTGAACAGGGGAATGAAGGAGAAGGCCAACGTGATGGCGACGAGTTTCAGGCGCAGCTTGCCGAGTTCGTCCTGGATCATGGAATCGCCTCGATGTTGTAAATCGCCAGCCGCACCCTAGCAAAGGCTTCCGGCGAAGCAAAGCGGCCCGCCCGCCGGTCGTCAGGCCGCTTGGGACAGCGGCACGGTAAAAGACACTTCGCTGCCCCGCCCCGGCTCGCCGGCGATGCGGATGCGGCCGCCGTGGAATTCGACCACGGCCCGGGAGGCGGCCAGGCCTATGCCGAGTCCGGGCATTTTGCCGGTCAGGTTGTCCCCGAGCTGCAGGAATTTCTCGAAGACCGCCTCGCGCATTTCCCGGGGAATGCCCCGGCCGGTGTCTTCCACGCTGATGACGGCCATCCCGTCCTCGCTCCTGGCCCGGCAGACGATCTGCCCGGCCTCGGTGAATTTGACGGCATTGGAAAAGAGGTGGCGCAGCACGTAGACGATGCGTTCCCGGTCGCAGCGCAGCGGCGGCAGGTCGCTCTCGATGTCGCGCAGAAACAGCAGACCTTTTTGGGCCATGGGTTCGAGAAACGGCTCCACGGCCCGGTCCACCAGGTCGGAAACGGCCACCGGGCCCATGGTCAGGGCGGCGGCCCCGGATTCGAGGGCCGCCAGTTCCAGGACGTTTTCGATGAGCTTGGCCAGCCGCCGGCCCTCTTCGAGCATGATGGCCAGGTTTTCGTGGAACCGGGCGCATTCAGCGGCCACGTCCGCGTTTTTGGCGACATAGTCGGCCAACACGCCCCGTTCGAGCCGCCGGATCATGACCTGGGCGAAGCCGACCATGGAGGTCAGCGGTGTTTTCAGTTCATGGGAGACGAGGCTCAGGAAATTGGATTTGACGCGGCTTAGGTCCTCGGCCCGCCGGCGGGCTTCCCGGGCGCGCCGGGCCTCCTCGGCGGCCTCGCGTTCCTTGCGGGTCACGTCGAGGATGGTGGCGACCAGATGCCTTTCCATGCGGCTCAAGTCTTCGGCCAGGGCCCGGAACTCGCCGGAAAAGGCGGCCGGATCGAGGTTGGTTCCCTCGCCCCGGGCCACCCGCCGGGCATGGCGGCCGAGGATGGAAAGGGGGGTGGCGACCGACCGGAACACGGCCCAGGCGGCCAGGGCCACCAGGGCGACGATGGCGGCCTGGATGCTCCAGGCCGCCAGGGTGGCCGTGGCCGCGATGTCCCGGCGTCTGGTTTCGTAGTGGGCGCGCAGGGCTTCGGTCATGGGTTCGAGGTCCCTGGCCGCGGCCACGAAGATGGCGCTGGTGGAGCCGAGGTCCTCGAGCCGGCCGGCGTAGACGCCAAGGGCCTCCCGGTAGGCGGCCAGGGCCGTGGCCGTGTCCGCGTCGCCCGGGCCGCCGTCCTCGGCCCGTTGGTGCAGGGCCGCGACCTCGGCCTCCAGGCGCCGCAGGGAATCGGGGTTGTCGGCGGCCAGCCACCGCTTTTCCAGGCGGCCAAGGCGCGCGAGCCCCCGGCGCAGGTCCGGGGAGACGGCCTCCAGCCGTTCCAGGGCCTGGGACCGTTCGAGAAAGAGGGCCGCCGGCGCGTCCACGCCCGAGGCGTCGGGATTGCCGGCCATGGCTTCAAAGCCGGTCTGGTAGGCGCCGAGCAGCCGCAAGGCCGCGTCGCAGGCCTGGGCGTTTTCGGGGTCGAGGTGGCGGATGGCCCGGATGGACTGGCTGGCCGCCTGCTGGTGGCGGCCGACCAGGGCCAGCACGGCCGGGTCGTGGCGCAGGAAGTAGTTTTTTTCCTGCCGGCGCATGCCGAGGGCCTCGATCTGGGCGGTGACGGCCAGGCGTTCGAGTTCGAGGGTGCGTTCGATGCGGCGGCCTTCGAAGACGTCGACGGCGAAGACCAGGAGGAATCCGGCCAGGATGCAGCCGAAAAGCGCCCAGAGCTTGTGTTTGACGCTTATGGCCACGGATGTTCCCCGGTGTTGGGCACGCACGTCTCCTGTCGGTCGGTGCTGGCGGCGCCGTGGTGGCGGCCCGCCCGGGCTTTTGCGGCACGGTGCGGAGAAAAACTAGCCCATCTATCCGGGGTTTTCCAGTGGTTTGTTCCCTGTTTCACATGCCGGCGGGGCCGGCAAAGGCGGGAGCCCCGGGACGGCGGATGCCGTCCCGGGACCGGGGGATGGAGGGGAGGGAAAGCGGAGTTATAGGAAGTCCTTGCCGAATTCGCCGTAGCCCGCGCTTTCGAGGTCGTCCTTGGGGACGAAACGCAAGGCGGCGGAATTCATGCAATACCGTAGCCCTGAAGGGGGCGGGCCGTCCGTGAAGACGTGCCCGAGGTGCGAGTCGCCGTGGCGGCTGCGCACTTCCGTGCGCGTGGAGAAAAACCGTTTGTCCTCACGCGTCACGATGTTTTCCGGAACCAGCGGCTTGGTGAAGCTCGGCCAGCCCGTGCCGGAATCGAATTTGTCGCGGGAGCTGAAAAGCGGCTCCCCGGACACCACGTCCACGTACAGCCCTTCGGCCTTGCTGTCCCAGTAGGCGTTTTCAAAGGGCGGTTCGGTTTTTTCCTTCTGGGTGACGTCGTAGGCCAAGGGGGCCAGGCGTTGGCGCAGGGTGGCGGCATCGGGCTTGGCGAACCTGCGCCAGTCGCCGCTCGTCCCGGAGGTCGCGGCCGGCTGGGCCTTTGGGCCCCAGACCTGTTCGAGGAACCGGTCCCGGCCGGAAAACCGCCGGTAGGTCTCGTACTGGAGTTTGTGGGTCTTGGCGTAATTCTGGTGGTAGTCCTCGGCGTCCTGGAAAAAGGCGAAGGGCAGGACCGCCACGGCCAGGGGTTCGTCAAAGGTGCCGGAGGCGGTGAGCCCGGCCAGGGCGGCCTCGGCTTCGCGTTTTTGCGCCTCGGTATGGTAGAAGACGGCCGGCCGGTACTGCCGGCCCCGGTCCGCGAACTGCCCGCCCGGGTCGGTCGGGTCGATGTGGCGCAAAAAGACGTCCAGGACCTGGCGGTAGCTGATCCGCCGGGGATCGAAAAAGACCTGCACCGCCTCGTAGTGGCCGGTGCGGCCCGAGGACACCCGCTCGTAGTCGGGTTGGGGCTCGGTGCCGCCGGTGTAGCCGGAAACCACCCGGACAACGCCCGGGAGTTTGGCCAGGTCGGATTCCACGCACCAGAAACAGCCGCCGGCGAGGGTCGCCACCTGCGACAGATTTTCCTGGGTGTTCGGCATGGTCTCCGTCCTTGTCCCGGCCAACCGCCCGGTTGGCGGTTGGGTCCGTGGTTTTCGCTTTGACGCGGCAGCGGCCCGTCCGCCTGGCGTCGTGACCGGGGCGCGAGGCGGAGGGCAGCCGCCTTGGCACCGTTCGCTCCGTGGGGTCCTTGAGGCAGCGCCCCGGTGGCGCCTTCTTTACAAAAGCCGGGCCAAAGCGGCTCCTCTTTAATATTCCGGTATTGTTTGATAAAAAAGAGCAGCCCTCGAAGGAGGGCCTGGTGATTCCTCTTTTATAGGAGTCGTCAGGCAGGAATGTGGATGCCGGGCCGTGGCGGCCGGAGGAAACGGAAGAAGCGGGGGAGGTGTGGCGTCGCCGGGGTGTCGGGAGAAGCCGCGTGGCGCGTTCTCGAAATTCGTGCGTACGAATTTCGAGAATAAGACATTTAAATAACTAATTTTTCATGAAAAATAGCGACATGTTTTTCAGCGAACGCCACCCGAGAGGCTAAGACGCAGGCCGTGCTTGCGCAAAAGTCCGTAGAGGCGCGACTGGCTCAGGCCCGACAGGTTCATGGCCGCGCGCACGTCGCCGGAAGAGGCCCGGGACAGGGTTTCGAGATAGACCCGCTCCACCCGGGCGTGGGCCGCGTGCTTGTAGGCGTTCCACTCGAGGGTGGCGGGCCCCTGGCCCGGGCCGTCGGTTTCGGGCAGGGCCTGGGCCGGCGGCTGGCCGGCGTCGTATTCCCGCTGGCCGCGCGCCACCCTGGACCGCACGAAATGGACCCGCAGGTCGCGCGGCAGGTGCGAGGGCAAAAGCTCGGACTCGAGCGGCGCGGCCGCGACCAGGGCGTCAAGGACGTGGGCCAGCTCGCGCACGTTGCCCGGCCAGTGGTACTGGGTGAACAGATCGACGAGTTCCGGGGCCAGGGTCTTGAGCGGCAGCTTGGCCGTGCGGCAGATGCGCGTCAGGTGGTGCTCGGCCAGTTCCGGCAGCTCGTCCAGGATGTCGCGCAGGGGGGGCAGGCGCAGCGTGACGGCCCGGATGCGGTAGAAGAGGTCCTCCCGAAAGGTCCCGGCCGCGACCATGTCCAGCAGGTCGCGGTTGCTGGCGCAGACCAGCCGGAAATCGACAGGGATTTCGCGGTTTTCCCCGAGCGGCCGGTAGGTGTGGCTTTCGAGGAGCCGCAAAAAGCCCTTTTGCATCTCCAGGGACAGCTCGCTGACCTCGTCGAGAAAAAGCGTGCCCCCGTGGGCCCGGGCCAGCAGGCCCGGGGTGTCGCCCGAGGCCCCGGTGAAGGCCCCCCGGCGGTGGCCGAAAAGCTCTCGGGCCATGATGGACTCGGTCAGGCCCGCGCAGTCCACGACCACGCAATCGGCCCCGGACCGGGGGCTGTTCTCGTGGATGGCCCGGGCGAAAAGCTCCTTGCCCGTGCCGGTCTCGCCAAAGAGAAGCACGTTGGCCTGGCTCCTGGCCGCCCGGCCCATCTGGCGCAGGGTCCGCTCCATGACCGGGCCGCTGCCGATGATGCCGGCCCGGCGCACGGGCAGGGAGTCCTGCTTTTTTTCGCGAAAGCGCAGGGCCCGCAGGCAGGCCAGGCGCAGGGCCTCCTGGCTGGCTTTTTTCTCGATGTAGTCCCAGGCCCCGCTCAAAATGGCCAGTTCCGCGCCGTCCGGGTCGCCGGCCCCGGTGATGATGACCACCTCGGGCTCGCTCGGCAGGGCACGAAGCCTGGGCAGGAGGTCCAGGCCCGAACCGTCCGGCAGGCGCACGTCCAGGAAGATCAGGTCGAAATCCTCGACCCCGGCCCGGGCGGCCGCTTCGGCCATGGTGGCGGCCCGCACGGCGGTGTGCCCTTCGGCGGCCAGCAGCCGGGCCAGAAATTCCCGGAAAAAGGCGTCATCGTCGATGACCAGGATGTTCGCCATGGCGTCGGCCCGGTCAGGGCGTCCCGCAGGAGAGGTAGGGGTGGGCTCGCACGGCGCAAAGGACCGTGGCCAGTTCCCGGTCGGCCAGGGCATGGTGGGCGCGGCAGGCGGACAGGTTGCCGGTCAGGCAGGCCTCCTGGAGCGCTTTCATGGTTTCGTGCAACCGCTTGGCCCGCAACGGTCCGGCCATGCCGGCCAGGTCATGGGCCAGGGCCATGGCCGCCTCGATGTCGCCCGCCTTGATGGCCTCGCCAAGGTCCTTCCCCTTGGGCTCGGCCAGGTCCAGAAACAGGGCGAGCATTTCCGCGGCGAATTCCTTGCGGCTCTCCCGGGTGAAGGCCGACAGGTCGAACGCCGGCGGTTCGGGGGATCGGGGGTCGCGTTCCGGCCGCCTCCGTTCGACGGCGCGGGCCACGGCGGCCAGAAGCTCCGGCACGCGGACGGGTTTGGCCAGATGGTCGTCCATGCCCGCCTCCAGGCACCGCTCCCGGTCCTCGGCCATGGCGAACGCGGTCAGGGCCAGGATGGGGATATGCGTCGGATTGGCCGTCCCGCACTGTCCGGCCCGGACGAGCCTGGTCACGGCCAGGCCGTCCATGTCCGGGAGCTGGACATCCATGAGGACCACGTCGAACGGTTCGCGGGAAAGCGCGTCCAGGGCCTCGCGGCCGTTGCCGGCCGTGGCCGGCCGGTGGCCGAACTTGCGCAGCAGATGCAGCATGTACAGCCGGTTGACATCATTGTCGTCAACCACCAGCACGGCCAGGGAAGGCAAATCCTGATCCAGACCATGAGCGTCTTTGGGCACACCCGCTCCTTGGGGCAAAAAGGCATTCCAGGGTTCAACATACGAGGCTTGCCGAAGGTAACACACAATGTTCCAATATCAAGTCCTGCGAGGAAGGTCGATGGTCCGGAATGCGCTCGTCTATAAATAATGGAATCTGCCGTCCCGGACCGGCCGGAAAATACGGTCCCACGGTCGGGAAGACCGGGCCGGCCGAAACGGCCTGGGGCCAACCTTTTGCGCTACGAGAGTGTGGGCCAAACCTTTCCTGCCCCCTGGGGGCCGGGCCGCGGCCGGCCAGGATGCGGCCCCGGCATGGTTCCTGCTTGGTCTTCGGGCCAGGCCCGCCTTGCCGCCCCGCCCCTTGCCCCGGAGCTTTGCGGCATTATGCTTGGGCCAAGCCAACGGAGACCGGATGGATACAAACGACCTGGCCCCTGCCTACGCGGCCCTGCTGGCCCGGGCCCTGCCGGACGGTTCCTTTGCCGTGGCCCCGGGGGCGGCCGCGCGCCCGGACGCCACGGCCTGGGCGGCCCTGGCCCTTTACGCCGCCGGACGGGCGCCGGACGCCGTGGCCGGGGCCCGAAAGGCCCTGGCCGAGGCCCAGCGGCCGGACGGCCGGGTGCCGATTCTGGCCGAACGCCCGGAAGCGGCCTGGCCCACGGCCCTGGCCCTGCTCGCTTGGCGGCCCGACCCGGCCTTGGCGGGACCGGTCCGGTCCGCCGCCGCCTGGCTGGCCGGGCATCCGGGCGCGACCTGGCCGAAAAGCGAAGGCGGCATTTTCGGGCACGACCCGAGCCTCAAGGGCTGGTCCTGGATCGACGGGACGCACTCCTGGGTCGAGCCCACGGCCCAAGCCATGCTGGCCCTGTCCGCCCTGGCCGAACCCCCGGCCGGGGCCCTGGCCGAAGCCGGCCGGATGCTCCTCGACCGCCAGCTCCCGGACGGCGGCTGGAACTACGGCAACACCAGGGTCTTTCAGAATACGCTTTTGCCCATTCCCGAGTGTACGGGCCATGCCCTGGCCGCCCTGGCCGTCCTGCCCGGCGGCCCGCCCCGGCAGGCCGTGGCCAAGAGCCTGGCCTACCTGGCCGGCCCGGAGTGCGCGGCCGCCACACCCCTGGCCGCCGCCTGGCGGGCCTTTGGCCTCGGGGCCTACGGCCAGGCCGGACCGGAGGTGCTCGGCAATCTGCGCCTGGCCCTGGCCCGCCAGGACCGCTACGGCCCGTACGACACGCCGCTTCTGGCCCAACTCCTGGCCGCCGCCGGAAGCGGCGGCCGTTTCGAGGCCCTGTGGGGCGGAGGGAAGCATGACACGGCCTGACACACCGGCCTGCCCCCGGTTTTCCCGGCGGCAGGCCGTCAAGCTGCTGGCCGCCTCCGGCCTCGTGGCCGCCGGGGCGGGCCTTGGCTGCGACACCGCCGTCGACGGCCGGCCCAAGACCCCGGTCTTTGTGGCCAAGGCGTCCGACTACGGCGCGGACCTTGGCGGCATCCTGCGCCGGGGCCTGGCGGAGCTCGGCGTCACGCCCGGGGAGGTGGCCGGCAAGCGGGTGCTTTTAAAGCCCAATCTGGTCGAACCCCACGCCGGGGCCGGCCACATCAACACCCATCCGCTGGTGGTCCGGGCCGCGGCCGAAGCCTTTCTGGCCCTGGGCGCGGCCGGGGTGGTGGTGGCCGAGGGGGCCGGACACCGCCGCGACGCCTGGCTGGTGCTTGAGGAATCGGGCCTGGCCGACGTCCTGGCCGAGGACCGGCTCGCCTTCCGGGACCTCAACACCGGGCCCGTCCACCGGGTGAAAAACCAGGGCAGCTGGAGCAGGCTTGGCGACCTGTGGCTGCCGGACGCCCTCGGCGAGGCGGACCTGGTGGTGTCTTTGGCCAAGATGAAGACCCACCACTGGGCCGGGGCCACGCTGTCGATGAAAAACCTTTTCGGCGTCATGCCGGGCGTGGTCTACGGCTGGCCCAAAAACGCCCTGCACTTCGCGGGCATCGAGCCCTCGATCCTGGACATCAACGCCACGGTCCGTCCGGCCCTGGCCATTGTGGACGGCATCGTCGGCATGGAGGGCGACGGGCCCATCATGGGCGATCCGGTCCCGGCCGGGGTGCTGGTCATGGGCCGCTCGGCCGTGGCCGTGGACGCCACCTGTTGCCGGGTCATGGGCATCGACCCGGACCGCCTGGGCTACCTGCGCGAGGCGGCCGGCCGGCTCGGACCCATCGCCGCCGGCCGCCTCGAACAGCGGGGCGAGGACCCGGCCGCCGTGCGCCGCGATTTCGCCCTGCTCGATTACGTGCCGGCCCAGCAGGGGATCAGGCTGGCCCGGTAGGGCCGCCTGGACGGTTGCATCGGCCGGGCGGTGTGGTAGCGTGGGGGGATGCGCCGCCCCTTGCCCCTTTTTTCGCGCCGGGCCGCATCGAGGTCCCGGCTTGCGCCCCTGGCGTTCGTCACGGCGGTCTCCCTCTTTGCGGCCGCCGCCCTGCTCGTGGCGGCCTTCCTGGCCGGCCGGTCCTGCGCCCGGGGAGGGGACAGCCTGCTCGACGTCCACACCGGGGCCTGGCTGCCGCTTGGCCGGGTGGCCGAGGACCTGGCCCGCTGCCGGCTGGTGGCCGTGGGCGAGACCCACGACGATCCGGCCCACCACCGGCTGCAACTGGACGTGATCCGGGCCGTGGCCGCCACCGGGGCCCGGGTGTCGGTGGGCCTCGAGATGTTTCCGGCCGGGGAGCAGGCGCTTCTGGACGGGTATCTCCTCGGGCGGGTGGACGAGGAGGTCCTGGAAAAAGCCTTTGCGGCCTACTGGGGCCACACCTTTGCCCTTTACCGCGACATCTTCCGGACCTGCCGGCAGGCGGGCATCCCGCTCGTCGGCCTGAACGTCCCCCGGGGCCTGACCCGCAAGGTGGCCCGGGAGGGATTCGCCGCCCTGACCCCCGAGGAGCGGGGGGGGCTGCCCCTGGTGGCCTGCCAGGTGGACCGGGACTACGAGGCGTTTTTGCGGCGCGTGGCCGGCGACCATGCCGGAGGCACGGATTTTCGGTATTTCTGCGAGGCGCAGGTGGTCTGGGACACGGCCATGGCCGTCTTCGCCCGGGACTACCTCGCCGCCCACCCGGGCCGGGTCCTGGTCGTCCTTTGCGGCACGACCCACGCCTGGAAGCGGGGCATGCCCTATCAAGTGCGGCGCCTGGCCCCGGACCTGCCCCTGCGCGTCATCCTGCCGGAGATTCCGGGCCGCATCGAGCCGGCCACGGCGGGCCCTGGGGACTGCGATTATTTGGCCGCCGTTCCCTGAGGGATTGCAGGCGGATACCCCGTCGGACCGCTCCGAAGGGACTTGCCATATCGCCGGTTTACCCTTACCTGATGACGTGGCCGGGATGTCGGGAAAGAAGAGGGCTCCCCGTGGCGGGAGGCCTTGCCGGACGGCGTCTTTCGGGGCGTCGTGGACGGCGAAACGTTTCCCGGCATTCGTTCGAATCGGCGCAGGCCAACCGCTCGGGACGCCGCCCGCCGGCAGCGGCCGGGCCGGCGGCCAGGAGTGGTCACCATCCCGGTCTTCCCCGCAACCTCGTCCCCGACGTTGCCCGACGTCCCCGTGGCCCCCGCTTGCCGGGCGCCACGGGGCGGTTTGAGTATGGCACGCCGGCCCGCTTGCCCGGCAAGGTAGAAAAGACTCTATGGATACCCCGCAAGACAACGATGCCACCGAAGCCAAGGCCGGCCCGTCCGTTCTCGGCGGCTTCGGCATGGCCCTTTCCGACAGGGAAAAAAAGAACCTGCTGACCTTCCTCTCCATCGGGGTCATCCTGGTGGAATTCGCCGTCACCATCGCCGCCGTGTGCTACGGCATCATCAATTCCCAGAAACTGCCCGACGGCACCATCCAGTTCCGCTTCCCCTGGATTCCCTACGCCGTGGCCCTGATCCTGGCCCCGGTGGCCATCATGTTCGTGGTCAACATCATCGGCATGGGGTTCACCCGCTTTTTCAAGGGCGAGCCGGCCATGGACGAAGAGCACATGCGCTACATGCCGGAGCGGCTGCGCCGGCTGATCAGCCTGTCGCGGGGGCTGCCGACCATCATCCTCCTTGGCGGCATGATCCTTCTCGGCGCGGCGCTCTACTACCTCGACGCGGTCATCCAGATGCTGCTGCGCATCGGGGACCACGTGGAGGTCATCGCCCCGTGGGTGATGCTCGGGCTGGTGGCGGCCTGGTGCCTGAGCTACCTCGTGCGCATGTGGTTTCTCTACAAGACCCGGCGCATGCAGGAGGAATACGCCTTCCGCCGCGAGGTGCTCGAACGCACGGGCATCGTGATCGTGGACGGCCGCAAGCACATCGCCGCCGACGGCCGGACCCTCGGCGCGCAAAACGCCCTGCCCGGCCGCATCATCGACGTGCTGCCGCCCGGGGAGTCCGACACGGACAAGGATGTCTCATGACCGACGACCAGAGAACGGCCGCCCTTTGGGAGCAGGCCAAAAACGCCTTGTTGCGGCGGGTGGCCCGCACCGACGACGCCGGCCGGGCCGAGGCCCTGGCCGCCTTTGTCGGCATGGCCCGGCCGGATCTCGGGGCCGAGGCGGTCCGGGTGGTGGCCGAGACCACGCCGCGCCTTTTGCCGTCGCTGACGGAAAAGTGGATTGGCCTGTTCGTGGACAGGCTTTTCGAGACCGTGCCGCTGCCCCAGATCGAGATGCTTTGCGACGGCACCGAGGAGAACGAGGCCGCCCTGGCGCTGGCCTACGTGATGTTTCTCGAATCCGAGCGCATGGAAAAGCAGATGGCCGAGGATCTGGCTGCCGTGAACCTGCCGGCCGGCGAGGGCGGCGGCGACCTGGCCGCCGATGTCTGCCGCCGCCTGGCCATGGTCGAGGAAAAACGCCGCCAGGACAGCTGGCAAAAGGCCGAGGCCTACAAGGCCGCCCGGGGCAAGGCCAACTGAGCCGCGTCCTCTGACCGGCCCCGGCCGGGACGCCTGTCCCGGCCGGAGTCGGTTTCCCAAAGGCCCTTTACAGGGGCGGCCTCCCCCGCTACCGTCTCTTCACCCCCTTCGCCCGGATGACCAGACCGTCGTCCGGCCTTTCCGCTTTGTCCCGCTCCGAATCCTTCCGCCCGTTTGCGCGAAACACCGACTTTGCGAGGTGCTTCATGGCAGACCGTATCCTGCGGTTTTTAAACGACGAATCCGGGGCCACCAGCTCGGAATACGCCATCCTGGCCAGCCTCGTCGCCGGCGTGGCCGTGGCCGTGGTGACCGGTTTCGGCCTCTCGGTCAGGGCCCTTTTCCAAAAGGCCCAGGACGCATTTCCCGGGGGTGGCGGCTAGAACCGAATCTTTATGGAGTTTTTTGTCGAAAGAGCGGGTGAATGTCTTGCCCGGGGCGAAAAGGGGCAGGCCGGCCGGCGCTGGAGCGGCCGTCCGGCCGTGAGTCCTTCCTCTGACGGAGGCGGGGCCGGTCTGGCGCAGGGGGGGCCATTTGGCCCCGGTTCACGGGAGGGCGGCCGGAAGAAACCCTTCGTCCAGCAGGTAGGCGGCCGCCGCCGGCAGGTCCCGGGCCAGGACGTGGGGCCAGCCGGGCCGTCGGTCGGCGAGGACGAGCAGGGGGGCCTCAAGCCCCGGCAGGCCGCAGGCGGCGGCTTGCTCGGTTCCGTGGCCGGTGGCGACCAGGATGGTCAGCGGCGAGCCGAGGGCCAGGCCGAAATGGATGTCCGAGGCCTTGTCGCCGATGACTGCCGTTTCCGCCGGCACGAGGCCGTACCGGCCGGCCAGGGCCGCGAAGAGGCCGATGGCGGGTTTGCGGCAGGGACAACCGTCGTCCGGGCCGTGGGGGCAAAAGGCCGTGTCTGCAAGGACCGCGCCATGTGGTTCGAGCAGGGCCAGCAGCCGGGCCTGGACGGCCTCGAAATCCGATTGTTTGAAATAGCCCCGGCCGAGGCCGGACTGGTTGGTGACGCAAAAAAGCCGGGCCCCGGCCCGGGTCAGGCGGCCAAGGGCCTCGCCCGCGCCCGGAACCAGGACCACGCCGTCCGGGTTGGAAAGATAGTGCCGGTCTTCGATGATGGTGCCGTCGCGGTCCAGGAGCACGTTGCGGATGGTCGGGGCCATGGGCTTGTCAGGTCCGGTCTGGCGGGGACGGCAGGGTGTCCGGCACAAGGACGCCGCCGGCCAGGACCCGGCCGGCCGCGTCGTAGACCGTCGCCACCTGGCCGGGGGTGGGTCGGGCCACGGGGGCGTCAAAAGTGAGGGCCAGGCCGCCGTCCGGGCCGAGGACCGCCCGGGCCGGGCGCGGGCGCATGCGGTAGCAGGTCTGGGCCAGGACGGTGGCGGTGGCCGGCCAGCCGGCCGGATCGGCCAGGAGGTTGGCCGGGCCGGTGCGGCAGGCGGTGGCGTCGAGATCGGCCCGGACGCCGACCACAAGCGTATTGGCGGCCGTGTCCTTGCCAAGGACGTAGAGGGGGTCGGCGTAGGCGATGCCAAGGCCCTTGCGCTGGCCGATGGTGTGCCGCCACAGGCCCTGGTGGGTGCCGAGTCGGGTGCCGTCCGTCAGGACGATGGGCCCGGGTCCGGTCAGGGCCGCGCCGCTTGCTTCGAGAAAGGCCCGGTAGTCGTCGCCGGGCACGAAGCAGACCTCGCGCGATTCCTTGGGGAGCGGGGGGGCCAGGCCAAGGGCGGCCAGGGCGGCCGGATGGTCGGCCTTGCGCCGGCGGGCCAGGGGAAAGACGGCCCGGGCCAGGGCGTCTCGCGGCACCAGGGACAGGAAATAGCTCTGGTCGCGGGAGTCGTCGGCCCCCCGGAAAAGGGCCGGCCCGCGGTCGGTTTCCTGCAGCCGGGCAAAGTGGCCGGTGGCCAGCTTGTCCGCCCCGAGTTCCCGGGCCGCCTCCATGAGCAGGCCGAATTTCATGTCCCGGTTGCAGGCGGCGCAGGGATTGGGCGTCTGGCCGGCGGCGTAGGCCGCGATGAAGGGGGCTACGACCTGCCGGCCAAACTCCCGCGACAGGTCCACGGCGGCAAAGGGCACGCCGAGCCGGCCGCACTGGGTCTCGATGGCCCGGGCCAACTCCTGCCCTTTCATGTCCGGCGGCAGGAAATGGGCATGCACGGCCACCACATCGTGGCCTTCGGCCCGCAGCAGGCCAAGCGACAGCAGGCTGTCCGCACCGCCGCTTACGGCAACGGCCAGCCGCATCTCTTTTCCTGTAAGCGTACGAGCTTCGGTCGCAGCGCCATGGCCCCCCCTTTTCCCTTTCAGGGGGTCCGGGGGGATGATCCCCCCCGGCCGCCGGAGGCATCTTCATTCCTAGATTCCACTCGGCTGCGGCAGCTGCGGCAGCGCGTTCCCCAGCACCTTGGCGGTGCGCAGGATGGCGGCTTCGTCGAAGGCCGGGCCGAAGAGCTGCATGCCGATGGGGAGCCCGGAGTCCTTGCCGAGGCCGACGGGCATGGACAGGCCGGGCAGGCCGGCGAGGTTCAGGGAGATGGTGAAGATGTCGCTCAGGTACATCTGGAGCGGATCGCCGGACATCTGGCCGATGGGGAAGGCGGCAAAGGGCGAGGTCGGGCCGCAGATGACGTCGCATTTGGCGAAGGCGTCCAGGAAGTCCTGGCGGATCAGCCGGCGGACTTGCGCGGCCTTGCGGTAGTAGGCGTCGTAGTAGCCGGCCGAGAGGACGTAGGTGCCGATGACGATGCGGCGGCGGACTTCCGGGCCAAAGCCCTTGGACCGGGACAGCTCGTAGAGCTCTTCCAGGGTGACGGCTTCGGGGGCGCGGTAGCCGTAGCGCACGCCGTCGAACCGGGCCAGGTTGGAGGAGGCTTCGGCCATGGCCACGATGTAGTAGGTGGCGACGGCGTAGGGCGTGTGGGGCAGGGAGACCGGCACGACGGTGGCGCCAAGGGCCTTGGCCGCGTCCACGGCCTCCTGGCAGCCTGCCCGGACCTCGTCGTCCACGCCCTCGCCCCAGTACTCGTCCGGCAAGCCAATGGTCAGGCCGCGCAGATCACCCGCGCCGGCGAGAAGGGCCTCGAAGTCCGGGGCCGGGCGCGGGGCCGAGGTGGAATCCCTGGGATCGTGGCCGGAAATGACGGTCAGCATGGCGGCGGCGTCGTCGGCGGTGCGGGTAAGCGGTCCGATCTGGTCCAGGCTCGATCCGTAGGCGACCAGACCGTAGCGCGACACCCGGCCGTAGGTGGGCTTGATGCCGACGGTGCCGCAAAAGGCGGCCGGCTGGCGGATGGAGCCGCCGGTGTCGGTGCCGAGCGCGGCGAAACACTGGCCGGCGGACACGGCCGCAGCCGAGCCGCCGCTCGATCCGCCCGGGACCCGGCTGGTGTCCCAGGGGTTGGCGGTCACGGCGTAGGCGGAATTCTCGGTGGAGGAGCCCATGGCGAACTCGTCCATGTTGGCCTTGCCAAGAAGGATGGCGCCGGCGGCCTTCAACTTCTCCACGCAGGTGGCGTCGTAGAAGGGCACGAAATTCTCGAGGATCTTGGAGGCGCAGGTGGTCGGGGCGTCGGCCACGCAGATGGCGTCCTTTATGAGAACCGGCACGCCCCACAGGCGTTTGGCCGGATCCGGACCGGCGGCGTCCATGGCTCGGGCCTTTTCCAGGGCCGACTCGGCCCCAAGGTGCAGGATGGCCCGAAGCTTCGGCTCGGTGGCTTCGATGCGGGCCAGACAGGCGGCCACCGCCTCTTCGGCCTTTATTTCCGTGGCGGCCAGCGTGTCGCGGACCTCGGTCAGGGACAGACGAACGATCTCGGACATGACGAATCCCTTTCTGGCTCATCCCCCTTTCCCCAAAGCGAGGGGGTCCGGGGGAAATGATTCCCCCCGGCGGGGCTCGGGGCGGAGCCCCGTTCATTCTTAAACAATTTTCGGAACGATAAAGAACTGGCCGTCCGTGGCCGGGGCGTTGGCCAGGATCCGGTCGCGGGCGCAGGCCTTGGTGGCGACGTCGGCGCGCAGCGGGGTCTCGTGGAGCACCGGGCTGTAGAGGGGCTCGACGCCGTCGGTATCGACCGCGCCAAGGGTTTCCATGTAGGCCAGGATGCCGTCCATCTGGCCGGCAAAGGCTTCGAGGCTGTCGTCGTCCAGGCGCAGCCGGGCCAGCTTGGCCACCTTGGCCACTTCATCGGGGCGTATCTTCATGGGAAGGTCTTCCTTGGGATGTCTCAGGATGCCGGAATGGCCTGCCGGTGGGCCGGCACCGGGGCCTGGGGCTCGGCCGGCGCCGGGACGGCCGGCTGGACGACGGGCCGGGCCGGAGCGGCCGGCGGCAGGGTGCCGGGCTGGGCTGGCGGCTGGGGAACGGCGGCCGGGGCTGCGGCGCCCGGGGCCTGGGCCGGGGCGTAGGACTGCTCGGTCTCGGGGGCCGGATTTTCCAGGGCCTTTTGCCGGATGGCGTTCAGGCGCTGGCGGAAGCCCTCGGGATCGAGCAGGACCGGACCGGCCACCGAAGGCCGAAACAGGTACATGGCCACGTGGGCCTTGCCGTCCGGGCCGTAGGACAGGGGGGCCATACTGAAATCCATGCCCGAGGCGGCCTGGGCCAGACGCGAGCTGACTTCCTGGGGTGCCGCGCCCTGGGGCATACGGCCGAGTCTGGCGGCCAGGCGGGCGAAGTCGAAGCCCACGGCCTCCCACAGGTCGGCATGGTCCTCGCCGGCGGCCCGCATGGCGGCAAGCAGGGCCTGGGTGGCCTTGCCCTGGTTTTCCGGCCACCAGGCGCCCGGACAGACGGCCAGACGGTAGTTCTGGATGTTGATCTGCGTCTTGGAGGCCGCGGCCCGGTAGAGGGCCTCGGTCCAGAGCTGCGGTCCGAGGATCAGCAGGTCCTCGACCTTGTTGCGGAAAAAGGCGGGCAGCACCTTGTCGGCCCGGGCCCATTCGTCGGGCACGAACACGGCCCCGAAGCCGGGCCGGCCGCCGCCGGTCTTGAGCATTTCCGCCACGGTGCCGTCCCAGCTGGACGGATCCTGGGCCGAGTAGACGCCCGTGGCCGTGACCTGGCCGCCAAGGCGCGTGGTGGCCAGGGCGAAGGCCTCGCCCATGGACTGGCCGTAGCGGTCGCCGGGGCGCAGGATGCCGAACTGGGTGATGCCGTAGTCGGTCAAAGACAGGCGCAGGAGGGCGTCGATCTCGTCCTCGGCGCTCGGGAAAAACCGCCAGGCGTCGATGCCTTCGCGGGCCTCGCCGAGGGTCGAGAGGAAGGCCAGGAAGACCCGGCTCTGGAGCAGCCCCGTGGACTGGAGCTCCTTGAGCGTCAGGGGATGCATGGGACCGCCGACGAGGGTGACCTCGGGCGGCAAGGCGCGCACGCTGTCGGCCCAGCCGGGCTGGGTGGCGTCGATGACGATGACGTCGAGCGGCGTGCCGGCGGCGGCCAGGGCGTCCTGAGCGGCCTTGATGCCTTTTTGCACCTTGCCGCCGAGCTCCCGGAACGGCCCGCCAAGGGGCAGGAGCACGGCCACCCGGTTGACGGCCACGGGCTGGGGTGGCGGCGTCGGGGCCACGGGCGCGGGGGGCGCCACCGGCGGCGGGGGCGGCGGCGCGGGCTGGGTGAAGAGGCCGCCGCAACCGGTCAGGGCGGCAAGAACCAGGCACAACAGGAAACCCGCGGCGAGGCGGGGAAAAAGACGCGGTGTCATGGGAATGGCCTTGGCGTTCATGGGCGAACCGGGGTTTGGCGGCCGAGCCGCCGTGCACGTCGGACAATACGAAAAAGCCTGACCCGTCCGGGGGACGAGTCAGGCTTTCCGATACGCGCAATGGGGCGCGAAGGCAAGTCCGCGCGGACGCGGGCCTTACTTCACTTCGGTATAGTCGGCGTCGACCACGTCCTCGTCCGCGCCGCCGGCCTTGCCGGCCTGGGGTCCGGCCGCGCCGGCTTCGGGGCCGCCGGGCTGGCCGCCGGCCTCGGCTTTCTGCTGGTAGAGCTTTTCCGCCAGCTTGTGCGAGGCCTGGGACAGGTCGTCGGTGGCGCGCTTTATGGCGTCGGAATCCTCGCCCTTGAGCACTTCCTTGACGTGGTTGAGCTTGGACTCGATCTCGCCGCGGGTGGCCGCGTCGACCTTGTCGCCAAGCTCGGCCAGGGATTTCTCCGTGGTGTAGACCAGGGTGTCGGCCTGGTTTCTGATCTCGATCAGGGCCTGCTTCTTCTTGTCGTCCTCGGCGTGGCTCTCGGCATCCTTGATGAGCTTTTGGATGTCGGATTCCGACAGGCCCGAGGAGGCGGTGATGCGGATCGACTGCTCCTTGCCGGTGCCGGTGTCCTTGGCCGAGACGTTGACGATGCCGTTGGCGTCGATGTCGAAGGTGACCTCGATCTGCGGGATGCCGCGGGCCGCCGGGGGAAGGCCGGTCAGCTCGAAGCGGCCAAGGGTCATGTTGTCGCCGGCCATGGGCCGCTCGCCCTGGAGCACGTGGATGGACACGGACGGCTGGTTGTCGGCGGCCGTGGTGAACACCTGGCTTTTGCGGGTCGGAATGGTGGTGTTGCGGTCGATGAGCTTGGTGAACACCCCGCCCAGGGTCTCGATGCCAAGCGACAGCGGCGTGACGTCCAAAAGGAGCACGTCTTTCACGTCGCCGGCCAGGATGCCGCCCTGGATGGCCGCGCCCATGGCCACGACCTCGTCCGGGTTGACCGAGCGGTTGGGCTCCTTGCCGAAGAACTCCTGCACGGCCTTTTGCACCAGCGGCATGCGGGTCATGCCGCCGACCAGCACGACCTCGTCGATGTCGGTGGTCTTGAGGCCGGCGTCGGCCAGGGCCTTGCGGCACGGCTCCACGGTCCGCTGGACCAGGTCATGGACCAGGGATTCGAGCTTGCCGCGCGTCAGCTTGACCATCATGTGCTTGGGACCGGAGGCGTCGGCCGTGATAAAAGGCAGGTTGACCTCGGTCTCCATGGCCGTGGACAGTTCCTTCTTGGCCTTTTCGCCGGCTTCCTTCAGGCGCTGCAGGGCCATGCGGTCCTGGGACAGGTCGATGCCGGTCTCTTTCTTGAATTCCTCGACCAGGAAGGTGATGACGCGATGGTCGAAGTCTTCGCCGCCAAGGAAGGTGTCGCCGTTGGTGGCCCGGACCTCGACGACGTTGTCGCCGACTTCCAGGATGGAGATATCAAAGGTGCCGCCGCCAAGGTCGAAGACCGCGATCTTCTCGTTGGACTTCTTGTCGAAGCCGTAGGCCAGGGAGGCGGCTGTCGGCTCGTTGATGATGCGCTTGACTTCGAGGCCGGCGATGCGGCCGGCGTCCTTGGTGGCCTGGCGCTGGGCGTCGTTGAAGTAGGCCGGCACGGTGATGACGGCTTCGGTCACGGGTTCGCCGAGGTAGGCTTCGGCGTCCTTCTTGAGCTTGCCGAGGATGATGGCCGAGATCTCCGAGGGGCTGTACTTCTTGCCCTCGACCTCGATGTAGGCGTCGCCGCCCGTGCCCTCGACGATTTTATAGGGGCAGTGCGCCAGCCACTTGGTGACTTCCGGGGCGTCGAAACGACGGCCCATGAGGCGCTTGATGGCGAAGATGGTGCGCTCGGGATTGGTGACGGCCTGGCGCTTGGCGATTTCGCCGACCAGCCGCTCCTTGGTGAAGGCCACGATGGACGGGGTGGTGCGGCCGCCCTCGGGGTTGGTGACGCACTTCGGGTCCTTGCCCTCCATGACATAGACGCAGGAGTTGGTGGTCCCGAGGTCGATCCCGATTATTTTACCCATGATAGCCTTTCCTCCTTGTTGGTTCCTGTATGGTCTTCCGTCTGGCGACGGATTTTTTCCGAGAGACAGGCAGGTATATAAGGTCCGTATTTTTCGAGTAAAGGGGGGGATTGGCGAAAAAGTGCCCCCGGACGCGGTCAGATCTTGTTGACCATGACCTTGGCCGGCCGCAGGAGCCGGCCGCGCAGCGTGTAGCCCTTCTGGACCACCTGGGCCACGGTGTCGGCCGGCAGATCGGGCAGGCTGGCCATGCCGAGGGCCTCGTGGGTTTCGGGGTTGAAGGGCTCGCCCGTCCGGCCGAATTCGGCCACGCCGTGGCGGCCGAGGATGTCAAGGAAAGCCTTTCGGGTCATGTCCACGCCGACGACGAAGTCCTTGCAGGCGTCGTTGCCCCGGCCGTGGGCCAGGGCCAGATCGAGGTGGTCAAGGACGGGGACGAGTTCGGCCACGAGGGATTCGGTGGCGTACTTCTGGAACTCTTCCTTTTCCTTGAGGAGCCGCTTCTTGAGGTTCTCGGTCTCGGCCAGGCTGCGCAGCCGGCGGTCGGACTCGGCGGCCAGGGCGGCGCGAAGGGCCGCGACCTCTTCCTCGAGGGTCGGCGCGGGGGTGTCGGCCGCGCCTTCGGGCGTGGCCTGTGCCTCGGAAAGCTTTTCGTCAGGGGCCATGGATCCTCCCATATGCAGCGCCGGACGCGGCAAAAGGCCGGACAGGGCCGGCCGCGCCTGGCGCAGGGTGTCGTATCGGTTACAGGTGCCGGTCCAGGAGCCGGGTCAGGGTGCGGGCGGTGTAGTCCACCACCGGCACCAGCTTGGCGTAGTCCATGCGCAAAGGGCCGATGAGGCCGATGGCGCCCAGGGACATGGCCCCCATGCCGTAGGGGGCGGTGATGACGCCGAGGTCGGCCAGGGCGGCCAGATCCGACTCGCCGCCGATCGTAATCACCGTTTTAAGTTCGTTTGCGGTTTTGTCCAGCAGTTCGAGCAGGACGGTGCGCTCTTCGAGCACGCACATGAGCTCGCGCATGTGGCCGGCGTCGGTGAATTCGGGCTGGCCCAGGATGTTGGGAGTGCCGTCCACGATGACTTCGCTTGCGGGTTCGCGCTCGTGGTCAAAGGCGGTCCGGGCCAGGGTCAGGGCCTGCCGGCACAAGGCGTCCAGGGTGCGGGTGGCCTCGTCGAGTTCGCGCACGAGCCTGGCCCGGACCTCGGTCACGGTCCGGTCGGTGAAAAGATGGTTCAGGTAATTGGCGTAGCTGACCAGGTCGTCGGCCGTGACCCCGGGGTCGGCCTCGATGACCCGGGTCCGGACCAGTCCGCCCTGCAGGACGAGCAGCACCATGACCAGCCCGGGATTCAAAAGCGAAAAGTCGAGCCGCTTCCACCGGGCCGCAGCCTGGTTGGGGGTGATGACCATGGCCACCTGCAACGAGAGCCCGGAAAGGAGCCGCGAGGCCCGGCGCAACAGTTCCCCGACCTCGAGGCCGGCGGTGGCCAGGTTGTCGGTGATGCGGCGCTGGTCGGTCTCGGCCAGGGGGCGAAGCCGCATGACCTCGTCGAGGTAGAACCGGAAGGCCCGGGCCGTGGGCACCCGGCCGGCCGAGGTGTGGGGCTGGGCCAGGTAGCCGGCCTCGGTCAGGTCGGCCATGATGTTGCGGATGGTGGCCGGGGAAAGGCGCAGCGGACTCTGCTTGGACACGGCGCGCGAGCCCACGGGCGAGGCCGTTGCGATGTAGGCCTCGATGATGGTGGTCAGGACTTCCCGTTCGCGTTCCAGAAGCGGCATGGCGCATCCCCGTTTGGCACTCGGTGGAATAGAGTGCCAAACGGGTAACAACCGAAAGGGGGGGTGTCAAGGGACGAGGCCGAAAATCGAAGCTATCTCGCTGGAATAGAAGATTTCTTCCAAAGAGGTCCAGCCGGGTGGAGAGGCTTTGGCCCAAGCGGCGCCGGGCCTAGTCCTGGCCGGGCTCCAGCACCGGATAGCCCGGGTTCTCCGCCGGCCGGGACGGGACGGCCACGGCCGGCCGGGGGCCTTCCAAATCGGCCCACAGGGCGGCGAAGTCCCGGCGCGCCTGTTCGGGGCTTGGCCGGGTGTCGGTCATGAGCCCGGAGGCCAGGACCTTCTGGCGCAGGCCGTCCATGGCCGTGCGCAGGGAGTCGGTCACCGACTCGGGCAGGCGCGGGATGAGCCGGCCCATCCCGGCCAGGCCGGCCGGCCGGGCGGACAGGCGGTGGCCCTGCAGGGCGGCGTCGGCCACGGCCACATAGTAGACGAGGAAAGCCGGGAACAGCACCATCAAAAACGACTTGGAAACACGCATGGACGACTCCGGTCTGGGGCGGCCGGCCGCGAGGGCCTGTCCGCCGGTTGCGACGTTCCGAGAGCCCGCGCCAAACCTGCCCGGGCCCAGGTCTGGCCTTGCTATCAGATCATCTGATGTTTATCCGTCAAAAAAAGCGGCAACCGGTCCACCCCTCAGCGATCCTCCAGGGCCTTGGCGTCGCTGGTGGTGCGGTCGAGGGCTTCCATGGCAAAGGAAACCGCCTTGTCCGGGTCCTTGTCGGCGATGGCATCGAGCAGGCCGTGGTGGATGCGGTCCTGGTATTGGTTGACGCCCCGGTCGGCGATGAGGATGTCGAGGAAGTCCTGAAAAACCATGGAAAAGCTGCGGTAGAGATCGGCCAGGAGCCCGTTGCCGCTGGCCGCGGCCACGGCGGTATGGAAGGCGATGTCGGCCGTCACATAGCCGTGGGAATCGCCGGCCGCCCGGGCCGTACGCTTTTTTTCCAGGGCCTCGCGCATGGTGTCGATGTCGGCCGGGGTGCGGTTCTGGGCCGCGAGCCGGGCCGTCTCCACCTCGATGATGCGGCGGACTTCGCGGATCTCCTCGGCCGTGGACCGGCGCAGGCGGTATTCGAGGGGCTCGTGGCCGGTCGTCCGGTCGAGAACGTAGGTGCCGTCGCCCTGCCGGACTTCGAGCAGCCCGGCGCTGACCAGGACCCGGATGGCCTCGCGGACCGTGGAGCGCCCCACGCCGAGCTGGGCCATGAGCGTGGGTTCGGTCGGAATCTTCGCCCCGGGCGCAAAGATGCCAAGGGAGATCTTCTCCTGGATCTGCTGGATGACGAGGTCGCCGAGTTTTCGCGAACGCACGGGGGTCAGTCGGGAAGGCATCGTCTGATGATCTCCTCATCTGTCCACGGGACGCCCCTCCATAGGGCGCAAAAAGCGTCCTGTCAAGAGGCCGGCTCTCCGTCGCCGGCCGGGCCCCGACGAAGTGGACTTGCCGGAAGCGGGCTTGGCGGGATGGTCCGCCTGCCCGGAAGGGGCCATCGGCTTTGGCCGAAGGCCCCGGGAGCGGGTGGAAAAGGCCTAGCCGAGCGGGGACACGGTCAGGGTCAGGCCGTCGAGGCTGGCGGTGGCCGAGACGAAGGTGGTGACGTCGGTCGCCGGGATGCCGGCCAGCATGGCGTCGTAGCGGGCGGCGTCGTCGGCGTAGAGGCTGATGGAATGGGCGGCCAGAAACGCCGACGGGTCGCTCAAAAGCGCCGACAGGTCCGGGCCGGAGCCGACGCTCGATGTCCCGGTCTCCACGGTAAGCGTCAGGCCGGCGGTCTGGACGCCAAGGGCGGTGGAGACGTCCGAGGGAGCGGCAAAGGCTGTCACGCGCGCATCCGTGTCCCAGGTCCCGTCGCCGCCGGACAGGCCGAGCGACCCGTAGACCACGGCTTGGTAGTCGGCCTGGGCCGTGTCGGCGTGGTCGGCCATGTAGGCCTGGGCGGCCGCGCCGCCGAGGCTGTGGCCGGTGACGTAGACCTGGTCGATGCCAAGGGAGGAGACCGTGGCGTCGAAGGCCGCGACGCCGGTGGCGAGCAGGTCGTAATAGCCGGTGGTGTCCAGCCAGTAGGCGGCGTCGGCGCTGCCGAGGGCGGCGCTGGTTCCGCTGGCGGCGTCGACGTCGTCCGTGCCCCGGAAGGCGATGATGGCGGCGGGCTCGCCGTTGACGGTCGTGGTCCAGGCGTCGAAGGCGGCGTTGCCGGCCACGTAGGTGCCGGTGCCGCTCCCGGTCAGGTCGAGCTGGCCAAGGCCGCTTGCCGTGAGGCCCGTGACCAGGGAGGCGCCGTCGCGGTAGGCGGCGTCGGACACCACGGCCAGGACGGCATCCAGGTTGGAGGTGGTGATCGGGGTATACGTCGCGGCGAGGTCGTTGAAATTAGGCATAAGACGCCCTGCTGTTGGGGTGGGTGTTCATTGCAGGCTGGTTACGCCTCCCCCGCCCACCCGTCAACGCGGTCCGTTTCCTCAAGCGTCACACTCAAGGGAAGGGCTTCCGCCATTCCGGTCTTCCCCTCCCGGGATTCCAAAGGGCGAGAGCCCTTTGGCCGCCGGGGCCATCTCCCCGTCCTTCCGCGTCCTTTTCTTCCGCCTCAGGCCACGCGGACCATGGAGCGGCGCATGGCTTCGGCGGGCTGCATGTCGAGGACCTTGCCGTCGGCGTAGCGGACCACGTCGCCGCCGAAAAAGGCCACGTCGGCCGGGTCGTGGGTGACCATGACCAGCGGAATGTCCAGGCGATTGAGGATGCCGGCCAGCTCGACCCGGACCCGCTGGCGCAACGGGATGTCCAGGGCGGAAAACGGTTCGTCGAGGAGGAGTGCCCTGGGCTCGCCGACCAGGGCCCGGGCCAGGGCCACGCGCTGGCGCTGGCCGCCGGAGATCCGCGACGGCCGGACCTCGGCCAGGGAGGCGATGCCGAAGAGGTCCATGGTCGAGGCCACCCGGTCGGCGGCTTCCCGGGAGAGCCGTCCGAAAAGCGGGGTCAGGCCGAAGGCCACGTTCTGGCGCACGGTCAGGTGGGGAAAAAGGGCGTAGTCCTGGAAGACGTAGCCGATGTTGCGTTCGCGCGGCGGCAGGCAAAGCCGCTTGTCCGTGTCGCAAAGGACCCGGCCGTCCAGGCTGATGGAGCCGGCGTCCGGGCGCATGAGCCCGGCAATGGCCCGAAGTGTCAGGGTCTTGCCCGAGCCGGACGGACCGAACAGGACCACCCGGTTGTCGGTGGTGGCAAAGGAGGCGTCCAGGTGAAAGTCCCGGCTGGCCGCGTGGTAGGCTTTGTGGATGGCGACGGTGATGCGCATGGGGCGTCTCCGGGGCCGGGCCGGTTTTCGGCCGGGTGGCCGGGTTCCCCCGGCGGCCGGGCCGCCGGGGGAACCGTGGGGGTTAAGGCTTTTTGAAACCGTACTTGGCCAGGATTTCCTGGCCCTTGGGGCCTTTGACAAAGGCCACGAAGGCGGCGGCGTCCTTCCTGTCGGCCGAGCCGGCCAGGACCGCGATGGGGTAGCTGACCGGCGTCTCCACCGGCACCTCGGCCACGACCTTGACCTTGTCCCCGCCCTGCTTGGCGTCGGTGGCGTAGACGAAGCCGGCGTCGACCTCGCCCCGCGAGAGGTAGTCGAGGACCTGGCGCACGGATTCGGCCAAAACCAGCTTGGGGACGATGCCGTCCCAGGCGCCGGCCTTGGACAGGGCGGCCTTGGTGTAGCGGCCGACGGGCACGGAGTCGGGGTTGCCGACGGCGATGTGCCTGACGCCGGGCGTGGCAAGCGAGGCCAGGTCCTTGACCTTGGCCGGATTGCCGGCCGGCACGCCAAGGACCAGGGCGTTCTGGGCGAAGTTGGCCCGGGTGGCCGTGTCGATGAGCTTTTTCTCCACGGCCTGGTCCATGGTCTTCTGGTCGGCCGAGGCGAAGACGTCGACCGGGGCGCCCTGCTCCATCTGGGACAGGAGCGTGCCGGAGGCGGCGAAGTTGAAGACCACGTTCACGCCCGGGTGGTCCTTGGCAAAAAGCGGTTTCAATTCATTGAAGGCGTCGGTCAGGCTGGCGGCCGCGGACACGGTCAGGTCGGCGGCCCGGGCGGGCACGGCCAGGGCCAGGACCAGGGCCAGGGTGAGCAGCAGTTTACGCATCGCAGACATCCTCCTTCCTTCAGGCTTTGGGTTTGACGATCTTGGCCACGATCACGAGCAGGGCCACGCAGACCACGGAAATAAGGAGCACCAGTTCGTTGGCCAGCCCGTCGTTGCCGGCCTGGGTGGCGCTGTAGACGGCCAGCGACAGGGTCTGGGTCTTGCCGGGCAGGTTGCCGGCCACCATGAGGGTGGCCCCGAATTCGCCCATGGCCCGGGCCAGGGCCAGCATGACCCCGGCAATGAGGCCCCGCAGGGCCAGCGGCAGGGACACCCGGAAAAAGATGGCGATTTCCGTGGCCCCAAGGGTCCTGGCCGCGTTCTCCAGGTTGCCGTCCACGCCCTCGAAGGCCGCCCGGGCCGACCGGTAGACCAGGGGAAAGGCCACCACCGCGGCGGCGATGACCGCGCCCTCCCAGGTGAACATGATCGACACCCCGAAGGTCTCCCACAGGTAGGCGCCAAAGACGCCCCGCCGGCCGAGCAGCACGATGATGTAGTAGCCGAGCACGGTCGGCGGCAGTACCATGGGCAGGGTCAGGACGGCGTCGGCCAGGTCGCGGCCGGGGAAGTCCCGGATCTGGGCGAACCGGGCCAGGGCCACGGCCGGCACGGTGGCCAGGGCCGTGGCCAGGGTGGCGACCTTGAGGGTCAGGAGGAGCGGCGGCAGGGCATTGGCGTCGAGCATGCGGTTTGTTCTCTCGTGGCGCGGGGCGTGCGGTGTCCGGTTTCGTGGCGCGCGTAGCCGTCCGCATCGTTCGATCGTTTGGCAAGGATAGGGAAAGGATGGTGCAATGTATAGAGGCTCACGTTTTTCCGGAAAGCGGTGTCACTTGCCTGTCTGGCCGCATGGATTGCGTTGGACCGTCCTCCCATTGCAGTCAGGACTGCCGATTTTGCTGTTACCCCTTTTCAATTTCAAGTGAGAGTGGCCCGGCTGGGGGCAGGGCCGGCTCCAGGGCCGATCCCGTTGCCGCCACGCCACGTCACGGGACAGGGGGCAGGGAACGGGGACGACACAGAGACAAAAGGACACGGCGAGCAGCGTCAGGGGCATCAGGGCCAGGGTGGCGAACATGGGGACCTCCGGCTGGTTTGCGGGAGGTAGAGCAAAAGGGATGCCATGCTTACGGCTTTGAATTGCAGGGAAATTTTCGGACGCCAGGGAGGCTGCGGCTGCGGAGCGCAAAAAACGAAGGGTCTTGCCACGTTTTTGTCGCAAGCCGGGGCGGGCCGAGGGTGGCATTCGCTAAAAAATAAGCATTTAAATATGTTATTCTCGAAATTCGCAGGCACGAATTTCGAGAACGCGGCACTAGCCGAGCACGGACAGGGCGGTCTGCAGGTACAGGGTCAACGCGTCCCGGGTCTGGGCCGGCACGTCCAGGAACTTGAGTCCGATCTCGAGCCGCCGGCCGGACAGGGCGACCCGCTTGACCGAACAGGACAACTCCGGCGACGGCGCCCCGAACAGGGCGCAGGAAAGCCCGACCTTGTCGTCGATGGCCACGGCCGGCGTCTTTTCGTCGTGAAGGACCGAGAACTGGCACCCCGACAGGCTGAGGTCGAGGATCATGCCGGCGACGGCCGCGCCGCCGAGGCCGGCCTTGCCCGGCAGGCAGCAGGAGACGCGCGGGTGGCGGCGCAGGTCGTGGGATTCGAGCCGGGCCGGATAGGTCAGGAAGACCAGCGGAAAAGGCACCTGGATCCATTTGATGATCCGGGCGGAGAAACCGACCACCGTGCCCTCGTGCAGGTAGCGGACGATGGCGGCGTTGTCCGGGGCGAGCATCTGGTAGAGGGCGTCGCGGCCGGAGTCGGCCTGCCCCGGCATCTGCACCACCACGAACCGGCCCCGGGCATGGCCCACGCAGGCCGTGGCCAGCTTGTCCCCGTAGCCGGCCACTTCGAGGAGCATCTTGGTGCCGGGCGGACAGTGGAATCCGGCGGCCAGGGGGGCGGTCATGACCCGACCCGGCCCTTGGCCGTGATGTCGGGCAGGGGCGCGTCGTCGTGGGTGTCGGCGGTTTTTGCGTCGCCAGCGACCGGCCCGGTCCCGCCGTCCCCGAGGTGAGCCAGAAAACGCCTGGCTTCGGTGAAGTCCGGGGAAAGGGCCAGGGCCTCTTCCAGATGGGTCCTGGCCGCGTCCGTGTCCCCGGCGTCGGCCAGGACCCGGGCGATGTTGAAGTGCAGGTGCGGGTCGGCCCCGTTTCGCTCCACGGCCTTGCCGTAAAAGGCCATGGCCTCGGTGAAGTGGCCTTCCTTGCGCAGGCGCATGCCGAAGTCGTTAAAAAGGTGGCGCTCCTCCTCCTGGAACAGGGCGTCGATGTCGAAGATGCGCCGCAGGGCCGCGGCCAGCTTCCTGCCGTCGCCTTTCTGGAGGTGGATCTTGCCGAGTGCGATGTTGGCCTCGGGATTTTTCTCGTCGAGCAAAAGCGCCTTGCAGAATTCCTTTTCCGCACCGTCCAGGTCGTCCTCGGACAGGTGCTTCTCGGCCAGGGCGATCTTCTTTTTGAGCGATTCGATAAACGGCAGGCACCGTTTTTCGTAGTACCCGGGTTCGGGCCGGTAGTTTCGGGCCAGCTCGCCCTTGGTGATGGTCGTGGTCGGCCCGGAGGGGATGGAATTGGCGTTTAAGGCCTGGAGGCTGTAGTCTTCGTCGCCCATGCGCCGCACGAACCAGCGGGTTTCCTGGGCGTAGGTCCGGGCGGTCGCGCCGTGGCCGGTCTGGGCGGCCTTGGTCAGGACGTAGACGCCGAGGATGCGGCAGGGTTCCGGTGGAGCGGCCTGGAGCGTCGGCTGCCGCCCGCCTTCCGTGGAAGCCGTGTCTGAGGGAGCGTTTCCCATGGCTGCGCCGTCTCGTCGATCAACGAAGACAAGCGTGGATCGATGGGCTTGGAGTTTCTTCGTGGCGCGGCCCGTGCGGATGGAAGGCGGCCGCGTGCCAGGAGCGAGGGTGATGCTGCGCGATTGGCCGCAAGCCTACACCGTGCCGGCTGGCGTGTCAAAAAAAGGGAACCGGCCCGGGCGCGGCGTGGCAGCGTCGCGCCCGGGCCGGTCTGCCGGAAGGGGAGGGACGGGGATCAGCCGCAGCCTTCGCCGCCGCCGCCCCCGCTGCCGCAGCAGGCCTTGCCGAGGCCCTTCTTGCGGCTTTTTAAAAGCGACAGGTCGCCGGAGCCGTAGACCTCGGCCAGGGCGGTTTCCAGGAAGCCCGAGCATTCGTAGGGCAGGATGCCGGAGGCGGACAGGACCTTGCGCGGCGTCTCGCCGTAGGCGGCGACCAGCACGGCCCGGCAGTCGGACAGGACCTTGGCCAGCTCCTCCCACCGCTTGGGACCGGCGCCCGGGTCCGGGGCCCACCGGTCCTCGACGAACGAGAACCCGACGGCCTCCTGCTTCCAGATCTGGAACTTGTGGGCTTCGCCGAGGTGCATGTTGACGAGCATGCCCTCCCGGGTGGCCACGGCCACGTAGGGCCGCTTCTCCAGGTCCGCGCCGGGCGCGGTGCGGGAACATTCGCCGAGCAGCGGGGCCAGCTCGCCCGACCGGTCGTTGCAGAGAAGCCCGACCGCGTCGGCCCGGCACCGCCGGCAATGGCTCATCTGGGGCACGAGGCCGCCGGCCTTTTCCCGCAGGTCTTTTATCATCTCGGAGGAGGGCGCCTCCACCTCGGCAAAGGGCGTGTCGGCCACCGGGAAGATCGGCATGATGTTCTGGATGTCCACCCCCAGTTCCGAGAGGACCTTGGACACTTCGAGCACGTGGTGGTCGTTGACGCCCGGGATGACGATGGTGTTCGATTTGACGATCACACCCTTCGCCTTGAGGATCTTTATGCCCTCGATCTGGCGTTCGAGCAGGAGCCTGGCCGCGGCCTCGCCCCGGTGGATGACCTTGCCGTCCCGGGCCCAGGAGTAGATTTTCGCGCCGATCTTCGGGTCCACGGCATTGACGGTCACGGTCACGTGGGTGACGCCGAGTTCGGCCAGTTCGGCGGCATGGGCCGGCAGGGCCAGGCCGTTGGTGGACAGGCAGAAAAGCATCTGCGGGTACTTGTCTTTCAAAAGCCGCACCGTCTCCAGAGCCTCGGGATTGGCCATGGGGTCGCCCGGGCCGGCAATGCCGCAGACGGTGATGCGCGGCTCTTTTTCAAGGACCTTGTCCATGTAGAGGACGGCCTGCTCCGGGGTCAGCACGGCGCTGGTGACGCCCGGGCGCGATTCGCTGACGCAATCGTATTTGCGGTTGCAGAAGTTGCACATGATGTTGCACTTGGGGGCCACGGGCAGGTGGACCCGGCCGCAGGAGCCGGCGGATTCCCTGTTGAAGCAGGGGTGCTTGGAGAGGTCCTTGGTGGTGGTCATGTCTCGCTCCTTTAGAGATAGCCGTAGCCCACGGCGCTGTCTTCCTGCTTGCGTTCCAAGAGAGTGTTGACCAGAAGGTCGAAGAGGGCCTGGGTGCCCCGGTAGCCGACGTGGAGCATCCGCTGGCCGCCGAAGCGGTCGTGGATGGGGAAGCCGACCCGCATGAGCGGCACGTTCATGGATTTGGCGTAGCGGTAGCCCTTGCTGTGCCCGACGAGGAGGTCCGGGGCCAGGTGCTCGGCCTGTTCGGCGATATCAAAGAAATCGACGCCTTCCCGGGCCTCGGGCGGTTCGGGCAGAATGCCGGCCGTCACTGCGGCCAGGGCGGCCTTGAAATTCTTGCAGGTGGCGCCGGTGGCGGCCAGGATGGGCTTGACCCCGATTTCGGCCAGGAAGGCCACCATGGCAATGACGAAGTCCTCTTCGCCGTAGACGATGGCCCGTTTCCCGGCCACGTACTTGTGGCCGTCCACGTAGGCGTCGACCAGCCGGCCGCGCTCGTCGGCGTACTTGGCCGGCATGGGGGTGCCGGTGATCTGCTCCAGGGCCTCGAAAAAGGCGTCGGTCTCGCGGATGCCGATGGGGATGCCGAGGCGGTGGTTGGGGACGCCAAACCGGCGGGCCAGGCCCGCCCCGGCGGTCTCGGCCAGGTGGTCGGCCCGGCCGCACTCGATGGTGCCCAAGGCCCCGGACATGGCCTGGATGTCGGCGAGCTTCGTGCCGCCGGCCGGCAGCTTTTCGTAGTCCAGGAGCGCCGGCCGGTCGAGGGTCTCGGAGATGTCCGGCAGGACGGTCGCGGCCAAGCCGTAGTCGGCCAGGATCTCCTTGAAATAGCGCAGGTCGGCCGGGGAGACGAAGCCGGGGATGAGGTTCACCCGCCGTTCGGCCGGAGCCTTTTCCCGCACCAGCTGGCCGGCCAGGGCGGCCACGGCCGCATGCCAGCCTTCCATGTGGGTGCCGGAGTAGCTCGGGGTGGAGACATGGACGATTTCCGGCAGGGGCAGGTCGGCGAATTCCTTTTTGAATTCGGCCAGAAGGCGCGGCACGTCGTCGCCGATGGTCTCGGTCAGGCAGGTCGAGGCCACGCCGACCACCGTGGCCCCGTACTTGGACATGACGTTTAAGATGCCCTTTTTGAGGTTCGGGCCGCCGCCAAAGACGGCCTGCTTCTCGCCGAGGGCCGAGGAGGCGATGTCCATGGGCTCGCGGAAATGGCTGATGATGTAGCGGCGCATGTAGGTGGCGCAGCCCTGGGAGCCGTGGAGGAAGGGAATGGCCCCCTCCACGCCCCGGAAGGCGATGGCCGCGCCAAGGGGTGTGCAGAGCTTGCAGGCGTTGGTGGTGGAGACGTAGGGCGAATCGCTCATTTGCTTTCTCCCATGGCGTTGGCCGCGGCCTTGGCCAGGGCCTCGCGCCGGGGCACGAAGCGCCAGATGGGGCTGGTGGCCGAAGCGTGGACTTCCCTGGCGAAATTGAGCATGCCGACAAAGCCTTCGAGGGCTTCCTTGCGCTCGTGGTTGTGGTCGCAAAAGCCGACCCCGAGCTTGTGGGCGATGGGCCGTTCCTTGACCCCGCCGACGAAGAGGTCCACGTCGAGCTCCCGGACATACTTGGACAGTTCCAGCGGGTTGGAGTCGTCCACGATGACCGTGCCCGGGTCGCAGATGGCGGCCAGCTCCTCGTAGTCTTCCTTGGTGCCGGTCTGGGACCCGACCAGGACCACCTGCATGCCGAGGTGGCGGAAGGCCTTTATCAGCGAGAAGGCCTTGAAGGCGCCGCCGACGTAGATGGCCACCTTCTTGCCTTCCAGATCCTTGCGGTATTCGCAAAGCTTCGGCAAAAGCTCGGACAGTTCCTCGCGCACCAGCTTCTGGGTCCGCTCGACGATGGCCGGATCGAGGTGCTTGAAGTGGTCGGCCACGGCGTAGAGCGAGTCGGCCATGTCCTCGATGCCGAGGTAGGAGACCCGCAGAAACGGCGTGCCGAACTTCTCTTTCATCATCTGGGCCAGTTCCATGGTGGCCCCGGAGCACTGGACCACATTGAGGGCCGCGCCGTGGCAGCGCTTGATGTCGGCCACCCGGCCGTCGCCCGTGATGTTGGCCACCACCTCGATGCCCATCTTCTCGAAATATTCCCGGATGATCCAGATCTCGCCGGCCAGGTTGAAGTCGCCCAAAATATTGAGGGACAGGGGGCTTATGGCCGAGGTGTCGCCGGTGCCGGCCAGGGTGAACATGGCCTTGCAGGCCGCGGCGTAGCCTTCGCGCTTGTTGCCCTTGAACCCTTCGGACTGGACCGGGATGACCGGGATGCCGGTGGTCGCGGCCACGTCGCGGCAGATGGCGGCCACGTCGTCGCCGATGATGCCGACGATGCAGGTGGCGTAGACAAAGGCGGCGTTGGGCTTGTGGCGCTCGATCAGTTCCAGCAGGGCGGCCTTGAGCTTTTTCTCGCCGCCGAAGATGACGTCTTTTTCCTGGAGGTCGGTGGAAAAGCTCAGGCGGTGGAGCTCGGGGCCCGACGACAGGGCGCCCCGGATGTCCCAGGTGTAGACCGCGCAGCCGATGGGGCCGTGCACCAGGTGCAGGGCGTCGGCGATGGGGTAGAGGACCACCCGCGAGCCGCAGAACACGCAGGCCCGCTGGGAAACGGCCCCGGCCAGGCTGTCCCGGTTGCAGGCCAGCTCGAAAGGCCCCTCGCCCGTGCGGTGGATCTGGTCACGCCGTTCCTCGAAAATGGCCTGTTCCATAACGCTCCTTTTATCCGGTCACCAATTGTCGGGCACAGCGGGACTAAGCAAAGTCCGGGCCAGCGGGAAAGAGCCTGAATCTCCACGTCTTTTTGAAAAGGGAAAGTACCCGAAGACAAAATTGTAGGGAGGCCGCCGACAGAATTGTAGAAGGAGCCTCTCCCGGCCCGGGGAAATTTTTTTTTCAACGGCCAGGCCGGAGCCCGGGAGCCTGCAAAACCGCAGCCGGGACGGCCTGGGCCCCGGAAAAGGGCCTTTTGCCCCGTTTGGGCCGCAAAAAGCTTTGGCGGACTTTGTTGTGCCTTTTTTGACACACGGCAGGTTCGTGAATACAGGAAGCCACCGCCTCTCCGCCAGCCGGAAAGGGACGCGGGAGGGGCAAGGAGGAAACGCATGTTGCAGGATACGGAGCTTTGGAGAGAGGCCTGTCTGATCGGCGGGCAGTGGGTCCAGGCCGACGGCGGCGGAAAAATCGCGGTGGACAACCCGGCCACGGGCCAGACCATAGGCCAGGTGCCCAAATGCGGCCGGGCCGAAACGGCCCGGGCCATCGAGGCGGCGGGGAAGGCCTGGCCGGCCTGGCGGGCCCTGACCGCCCTGGAGCGGGCCAACGCGCTTTTGCGCTGGCACGACCTGATCCTGGCCGCCAAGGACGACCTGGCCCGGCTCATGACCCTGGAGCAGGGCAAGCCCCTGGCCGAAGCGGCCGGGGAGATCGCCTACAGCGCGAGCTTCATCCGGTGGTTCGCCGAGGAGGCCCGCCGGGCCTACGGCGACGTGGTGCCGGCCCCCTGGGCCGGACGCCGGATCCTGGTCACCCGGGAGCCGGTCGGCGTGTGCGGCATCGTCACCCCCTGGAACTTCCCCACGGCCATGATCGCCCGCAAGGTCGGCCCGGCGCTGGCCATCGGCTGCCCGGTGGTGGTCAAGCCGGCCTCCATGACGCCCTTTTCCGCCCTGGCCCTCGGCGAACTGGCGGGCAGGGCCGGCATCCCGGCCGGCGTGGTCAACATCCTGACCGGCGACTCCCGGGCCATCGGCGACGAGCTGACCGAGAATCCCGTCGTGCGCAAGCTCTCCTTCACCGGGTCCACCGAGATCGGCAAGAAGCTTTTGGCCAAGTGCGCCGGCACGGTCAAGAAGGTCTCCATGGAACTCGGCGGCAACGCGCCGTTCCTGGTCTTTGACGACGCGGACCTGGACGCGGCCGTGGCCGGGGCCATGGCCACCAAGTACCGCAACTCCGGCCAGACCTGCATCTGCGCCAACCGCTTCTACGTCCAGGCCGGCATCCACGACGCCTTCGTGGCCAAGCTGGCCGAGGCCGTGGCCGGCCTTACGGTCGGCGACGGCCAGGCGCCGGGCGTGACCCAGGGCCCGCTCATCGACGGCAAGGCGCTGGCGCACATGCAGGCGCTGGTGGCCGACGCCACGGCCAAGGGCGGCCGGGTGGTCTGCGGCGGGGGGCCCCACGCCCTTGGCGGCAACTTCTTCGAGCCGACGGTCATCGCCGGGGCCACCCAGGACATGGCCTTTGCCCGCGAGGAGATCTTCGGGCCCATCGCCCCGGTCTTCCGGTTCGACACCGAGGCCGAGGCCGTGGCCCTGGCCAACGACACCGAATACGGCCTGGCCGCCTATTTCTACACCCGGGACCTCGGCCGGTCGTTTCGGGTGTCCCGGGCCCTGGAATACGGCATGGTCGGCGTCAACGAGAGCCTCATTTCCAACACCGAGGCCCCCTTTGGCGGGGTCAAGGAGAGCGGCCTTGGCCGCGAGGGCTCGCGCTACGGCATCGACGAGTACGCGGTGCTCAAATACACCTGCATCGGCGGCCTTGGGGAGTAGGGAAGGAGGCGGACGAAGATGCCTCCGGCGGCCGGGAGGGGGTCACCCCCTCCCGGACCCACCCGAAAGGGGGTCAGCAGCCCTTGGCGGCGGCCCGGTGCCACAGCCAGCCGACCGCCACCACGCCCGCCGCGCCGACGATCTCGCCGGCGTAGAGGCCCGGGCGGCCAAGCGACAGGTGCGGGGCCAGCCACGGGTCGGTCAGCACCATCTCCGCCGCCACCTTGCCGAGCACGGCCGCGCCGACCACCACGATGACCGGATAGCGGTCCATGATCCGGGACAGGGCGTTCGAGGCGAAGACCACGAACGGGATCGAAAGTCCGAGCCCGAAGATCAGAAGGGCCAGGTTCCCCTGGGACGCTCCGGCCACGGCCAGGATGTTGTCCGTGGACATGACCAGGTCCGCCACCACGATGGTGATCATGGCCTGGAAAAACGTGGTGCAGGCCTTGCCTTCCTTCGCATCCGCCGCATCCGTCAAAAGCTTCACCGCGATCCAGGCGATAAGCCCGCCCCCGACCAGCTTCAGGTACGGCAGGTCCAGGAGCTTGGCCGCGAAAAAGGTCAGGGCCACCCGCAGGATGACCGCCGCGCCGGCCCCGAGCAGGATGCCCCGGGCCCGGGTCCGTGGCGGAAGGTTGCGCACGGCCAGGGCGATGACCACGGCGTTGTCGCCGGCCAGGACCACGTCGATGGCCACGATGCTGACGAGCGCCGTGAAAAAATCCAGGGAAAAAGCAAATCCGTTCAGAAGATCAAGCATGTCCGCTCCCGCCCGATCGGCCATCGGGCCGCCCCGCCCCAGCCAGGGTTCGCGGCGCGTCCGCCCGCGCCGCCGCCGGGCCGGCTCTACCAGAGGCGGCCGGCCGGGGCAATGGCCGGAGCCGGGGCAGCCGCCGGCAGGGGGAATGTCGCCTTCCCGTCACCCGACCGACGCCGTTTCCAGCCACGGCTTCCGTATAAGCGGCAGGCAAAAATCACCTCTTCCAACCAACCCGCGCCCCCATGCCCATGACAAAAAAAATCGCCACCCGCGTCCAGGACGCCCTTTTCGGCAGCATCCACGGCCAAAGCCTCGTCTACAACACCTGCTGGGAAGACCCGCGTCTGGACCGGCGGCTCCTCGGCCTCGGTCCCGACTCCCGGGTGGTGGTCATCACCTCGGCCGGGGACAACGCCCTGGACTACCTCCTGGACGGTCCGGCCCGGGTCGACTGCGTGGACGTCAACTTCCGGCAAAACGCCCTCCTGGAACTCAAGCGGGCCCTCTTCGCCCACGCGACGTTCGAGGAACTCTACGCCTTTTTCGGCGAGGGCGGGGGACCGGCCTGCGCCGGCATCTACGCCCGCATCCGCCACACCCTGCCGGCCTACGCCGCCGCCTTCTGGGACCGCCACATCGGCTACTTCCGGGCCGGCCGGCTGTCGCGGTCCTTCTACTACCACGGCGCGTCCGGCCTGGCCGCCTTCGTCTTCTCCAGGCTCATAAGCGCGCTCAAGCCCGGCCTTCGCCGCAACATCCCCCGGCTCCTCGAAGCCGGCAGCCCGGAAGAACAGCGCCGGGTCTTCGCCGCCATCGAGCCCGTTTTCTGGGACCGGCTGAGCCGCTGGCTGGTCGGCCGGCCCGAGACCATGGCCCTCCTTGGCGTGCCGCGCCCCCAGATCGACCTCATCCGCCACTCCCACCCGGGGGGCCTCGAAGGCTTCGTCCGCGACAAGGTCCGCCACGTCTTCACCGGCCCGCCCATGGCCGAGAACTACTTCTGGCGCGTCTACCTGACCGGCCGCTACACCCGCCGCTGCTGCCCAGAATACCTGAAGGAAAGCCGCTTTGCGGCCATCCGCGACCGCCTGCCGCTTCTCGCCGCCCACACCGACACCCTGACCGGCTTTCTCGCCAAGAATCCCGGCCCCTACACCCACTTCGTCCTCCTCGACCACCAGGACTGGCTGGCCAGCCACGCCCCGGCCGCCCTGGCCGAGGAATGGGACCGCATCCTTTCCTGCGCCGCGCCCGGGACCAAGATCCTCATGCGCACGGCCGGCCTCGACGTCGCCTTCGTGCCCCAGGCCGCCAGGTCCAGGCTGCGGTTTTTCCCGGAACTGACCGAGCCGCTCCACGCCGCCGACCGGGTCGGCACCTACGGCAGCCAGCACTTGGCGGTGGTGGCATGACGGCCGCCGCCACCCCCCATCCCCTGGAGCGCTACTACCGGCTGCACGCCCGTATCTACGACGCCACCCGCTGGAGCTTTCTCTTCGGCCGCGACCGGCTGCTTGGCCAGGCCGCCGCGGCCCTCCAGGCCGCTCCCGTCCGCACCGCCCCCCGCATCGCCGAAATCGGCTGCGGCACGGGCCGCAATCTGGCCGCCCTGGCCCGGCTTCTCCCCGAGGCCGCCCTCACCGGCATCGATCTCTGCCCGCCCATGCTGCGCCGGGCCACCGCCAAGGCCAGCCCGCGCACCTGCCTCGTCTGCGCCGCCTACGGCCCGGACAGCCTGCCTCCGGCCGCGACCGACTGCATCGTCTTTTCCTATGCGCTGACCATGTTCAACCCCGGCTGGGACGCCGCCCTCGATGCCGCCGCCCGCCACCTCGCCCCGGGCGGCCTCCTGGCCGTGGCCGATTTCCACGACACCCGGGCCGGCTGGTTCCGGTCCTGGATGGGCGTCAACCACGTGCGCCTGGACGGCCACCTGCTCCCGGTCCTGGCCGCCCGGTTCGACACCGTCCGCCAGGAGGTCCGCCCGGCCTACGGCGGCCTGTGGCAGTACTTCTGCTACCTGGGGCGCGTGCGCTGAGGGAGAAGAGGGATGGAGGGGGAGAGGGAGAAGGAAGGGGGGAAGGAAAGATGCCTCCGGCGGCCGGGGGGCGTCACGCCCCCCGGACCCCCCGAACGGGGTGGGCGGGAGTGTGGGAAGCGGGTGGGGGGCGTTGGCGGATGTGCGTCGGTGTGGCCGGAATCGGGTTGGCGACACTGGCTGCAAAGCCAGCTAGCACGCCAACCCGATTCCGGCCACACAGGCCCGTCGCCCCGGGGACGGGGCGAGTTTAAAGGAATTTTACGGACAGGATTTTCAAGAAGAGGCCGCAGGGCCCGCTCAGGGCGGCCGGGGGGAAATCCCCCCCGGCCGCCGGAGGCATTCTTGTTTTATTTATGCGGGTACGACGGCCTTGGCCGGTGCCGGGGCCGCCGTGGCGTCCAGCGCTTCGGCGGCTTCGTATTCGGCCACGAGGCTGTCCATGAGTTCGGCCACGGGCATGACGCGGTCGATGCGCCAGGCGTTTTTGCCGGCAAAGGCGAAGCCGTAGTTGAAGCGTCCTTTCTTGGCATTGGCCAGGGCCAGGGTGATGCAGTAGGGCGCTTTGGTGTAGTCGCAGGTGTGGATGCAGCGATAGGGGCAGCAGGAAGGTGTTTTTTCACCCTCGGCGGCCTTGGTCAGGAAGTCGTTGTGGATGGCCCGTCCGGGCATGCCGACCGGGCTTTTGATGATGACCACGTCTTGTTCGGTGGCATCGATGTAGCTTTGCTTGAACCGGTCGTCGGCGTCGCATTCGTCGGTGGCCACGAAGCGGGTGCCCATCTGGACGCCGGCCGCGCCGAGCTTGATGAAGCGTCGGATGTCCGCGCCGGTGTAGACGCCGCCGGCGGCGATGATCGGGATGGGCCGGCCGTTGGGGGCGGTGTAGGGTTTGACCCCTGCGACCACCTCGGCCACGATTTTCTCCAGGGAGAAGTCGGGGTCGTCGATCTGCTCGGCCTTGAAGCCGAGGTGTCCGCCGGCCATGGGGCCTTCGACCACGAAGGCATCGGGGGTGCGGTCGAAGCGGGACAGCCATTTCTTGCAGAGGATGACGGCGGCCCGGGCCGAGGACACGATGGGCACGAGTTTGGTCTTCGAGCCTTCGGTCAGGTAGCTTGGCAGGTCGAGCGGCAGTCCGGCTCCGGAAAAGATGGCGTCCACATTTTCCTTGATGGCCGTTTTGACCAGGTCCGCGAAGTTGGCCATGGCCACCATGATGTTGACGCCGAGGGCCCCGGTGGTTGCGGCCCGTGCGGCCCGTATTTCCCTTGTCAAAGTCCTGTTATTGGCGGATATGTAATTGGAGGAGAAATCCGGCTCGTTCATGCCGATGCCGGCTGCGGATATGACGCCGAAACCTCCGCATGCGGCCACGGCGGAAGCCAGGCCGGAAAGGGAGATGCCTACGCCCATGCCGCCCTGTATGACGGCCCTTGGAATGAGCAGGTCGCCGATGGTTAAGGATGGAAACGACAAGAGGGCTCCGAAGGTTGAAAATGCGGCGGGATTGCCTGTCTTCCCAGGGGAAGGACGGTCGCAACGCGTGGTCCAGGCTTCCTTCCGACGCCCGGGAGGCGGCGTTCCCCGGCTCGAGGGCAAAGATCCGAGCTCCCTCGGGGAGGGGCCAGCCCGCGTGGCCCGGGGCCTGTCCGGAAACAGGGCGCGCCCATGTCGGGCGAGTGTTGTGCGAAAAAAGCGGGAGCGCCTTTCTTCTGCATAAAACAATACTCTACCATAACGCCAGACAGGCCTTTTGGCAATGGCCTGTTTTCAGGCGCCGGGCCGGACCGACTGTTCGGGAAGCCCTGGCCCGGCCGCCCGGCAGCGGCTTCGTCCGGGCCCGTCCGCGAGATTGCCGAGAGGGTGGGCCCGTTGCCGGACGCCCTCCTTCTCGAGACTTCGCCCGCGCCCGCGCGCGAGAGTGCCTATGGCACGAGCGGCCGAGGCGGGGCAAGGGCTGGAGGCGCGTTCTTTTTTGGCCCCGGTCCCGGAGCGGGGCGCCTGGGCCGGGGCGTGCGGGCCGGCTTCCGGCAACGGCGCGTTCGCAATCCCTCTCCCGGCCGGCCGATGGCCTTCCCAGCCGCCTTCGCGTGCGCCGCCACCTGGCGGCTTTTTTTGCGCCATTGCCTTTTTCCGGTCAACCTGCCTGCCTCCACCGGCCGTCCGGCAGTCTTGCGGCGGCCGGCCCGCCGGGCATTCCTTACTGCATCGGTTCGATGACCATTTTGTCGCCCCCGGCGCGGGGGAATTTTTCACGTTTTGTTTCCTGCGGAGGATGCGCTGTCGTTTTGGTGGGTTGCGGCAGATGAAACGCTGGCGGCCGGGTGCGGTGGGCGTGTTTGGGGACGTAATGGTCTGGCGGCCGGCCGGGGGGTCTGCTACAATAAGGTAACTTTTTCTCTCTTGACTGGCACGAGAAAAGGGGTTTATAAGCTTCCCGCCTGACGTGGCACGGTTTCGCAGAAACATAACACGTCCAGCGCCTCTGCTCCTTGAAAGAATTGTCATGATACAAGATGTTCGCTGCAGTGCCGCTCTGCCTGCAATGCATTTTGTGAAAAATAGGTCATGGGTTGACGGGAAGAAGTCTTTGCTGCAGCCTCATTGTGACTGTTGCTTTGTGAAGAATGCGTTTCAATCGCAATGGCACTCTGCAGAATAGCGTGTTTGAAATGAAAATTGCAGTAAAAGAAAGTCGGTAAGACGTATTTTGTCTGAAGACAAAAAGAGAATAGCTTGTTTCTTTTGTGTCTTTTTTGATTTTTCTGCTCATTGTCTGTCTTGAAATTCTTGTTTGAATGGTATTGAGAAGATTTGTGCTGTGTCTTTGTCGGGATTTGCTGGGCATTCGAGAAAGAACTTCGTCGTATTCTGTCATTTGGGTCGGCTTGTAAACGGATTCCGTGTGATGCGGAGAAAAGCGGGGCGCTTATGAATGAAATGTATCTTGGCCAGTTCGCCTTCGCCTTCTACACCCTGATCATCCTGGCTGGCGGCCTGCTCGCCGTCGGGGCCCAGGGTCTGGTCAGGGCCATGCTCGGGCTCGTGGTTTCGCTTTTCGGCGTGGCCGGGCTCTATCTCCTGCTTCTGGCCGACTTCGTGGCCCTCATGCAGATCCTGATCTATGTCGGCGCCGTCACCATCCTCATGTTCTTCGCCATCATGCTGACGCGGGCCTCGGCCGACGGCGGCGAGGCCGAAGGGCCCGGATTCGCCGGCATCCTGCGCGCCATCCCCGCCTTCCTCGTGCCGGCCGGCATCCTGGTGCCGTTTCTCGCCGTCCACGGCACGCCCGGCTTTGCCACTCCCAAAAACGTCAGTCCCGACCAGCTCGGGGCCGGGCTGCTCGGACCCTACACCCTGCCGTTCGAGCTCATCTCCGTGGTGCTTTTGGCCGCCATGGCCGGAGCCGTCCTTTTGGCCTTTGAAAAGCGAGGCGCCCGATGAATCCGCTGCTTTCCTATCAGGTGGTGGCCGTGCTGCTCCTGTGCCTGGGGCTTTATGCCCTGGTGGCCCGGCGAACGCTCATTGGCATGCTCATCGGCGTGGAGCTGATGCTAAACGGCGCGGGCCTGTCCATCGTGGCCGCCGCCCAACTCACCCCCATGGACGGGGTGCTCGGCCAGCTCGGCGCGCTCCTCGTCATGGGGCTGGCCGCCGCCGAGGCCACGCTGGTGCTGGCCATTGTCCTGGTGGTTTCCAAACGCTTCGGGGATGCCGCGTCCGACACCCCGAGCGAACTCAAGGGGTAGTCCATGGCCGTCGCCGCTCACACCATCGAAAGCGCCCGGGTGCTTGCGCCCCTGGTCATCACCTTGCTGGCTCCGTTTGCCCTGTGGTTTTTGCGCAAGAACCAGGACCTGCGCGAAGGCGTGTCCTTTGCCGCCGCGGCCATGGCCTTTGCCGCGGTCGTGTCCATGGTGCCGGCCGTCCTGGACGGAGCCGTGTGGACCTACCATCTGGTCACGTTCTTTCCCGGCGTCTCCATCATCTTCGCCGTGGACGGGCTGTCCCTGATCTTCGCCATCGTGGCCACGTTCCTGTGGTTTTTCGCCACCAGCTACAACATCGGCTACATGCGCTCCCTAAACGAGCACGCCCAGACCCGGTACTACTTCTGCTTCGCCGTAGCCATCTTCGGCGCGGTCGGCGTGGCTTTTTCCGGCACCATCGCCACCCTCTACCTCTTCTATGAGGTCATCACGGTCTTCACCTATCCGCTGGTCGCCCACCACCAGGACGCGGAGGGCTACCACGGGGCACGCAAGTACCTGGTCTACCTCATGGGCACGAGCAAGCTCTTCCTGCTGCCGGCCATGATCCTGACCTACGTGCAGTGCGGCACCCTGGACTTCAACCTGGCCGACATCAGCCACGGCATGTTCCCCCCCGGGGCCGATCCGAAGCTGGTGACCATCACCTACTTCCTCTTTCTCTTCGGCCTGGCCAAGGCGGCCATCATGCCGCTGCACAACTGGCTGCCCTCGGCCATGGTCGCCCCGACCCCGGTCTCGGCCCTGCTGCACGCCGTGGCCGTGGTCAAGGCCGGCGTCTTCTCGGTCTCGCGCATCATGCTCTCGTGCTTCGGCGTGGATCTGCTCGCCAACCTGAGCCTTGGCCTCATCACCGCCTATCTGGCCGCCTTCACCATTGTCGTGGCCTCGATCATCGCGCTGACCAAGCAGGACCTCAAGGCCCGGCTGGCCTATTCCACGGTCAGCCAGCTCTCCTACATCATCATCGGCGTGGCCATGCTCTCGCCCCTGGCCGTCAAGGGCGGGCTTCTCCACATCGCCCACCACGCCTTTGCCAAGATCACGCTCTTTTTCGCGGCCGGCGCCATCTACGTGGCCACGCACCTCAAGCAGATCCCGCTCATGGACGGCATCGGCCGCCGGCTTCCCTTCACCTTCGGCGCCTTTGCCGTGGCCTCGCTGTCCATGATCGGCGTGCCCCCGGTTTCCGGCTTCGTGACCAAGTGGTATCTGGCCAACGGCGCGATCTCCATCCACCAGGACATCCTCTTGCTGGCGCTTCTGGCCTCCACGCTGCTCAATGCCGGCTACTTCGTGCCGGTCATCTACCGGGCCTTTTTCCGGCCCCCGGCCCCAGGCGTGGACCATTCCCACTTCAAGGAGGCCCCGCTGGTCATGGTGGTGCCCCTTTGCCTGACGGCGCTCATTTCGGTCACCCTGGGCCTTTTCCCCGGCATCTTCGCCCAGTTCGTGGATGCTTTCGGCAAGTTCTAGCCTGGGCCGCCGGGCCCTGACGGACGAATGGTCCTGACAATGAAGGAAAGCCCGCACCCGGCCGTAACGGCCCGGTCCCGGGCAAAGGGAAGGAAGGAGGACGCCATGCGGGAACCGCAAACGCTTGGGGCCTGGCTGGAGAGGGCCAGGGCCAACGCCCAGGCCTGGAAGAAAGCCCTTTTTATCGTCCTGGCCGCGCTTGTGGCCCTCAATTTCGTCATCACCAACCACCACCCGCATTTCGCGGGCGAGGGGCTGCCCGGGTTCTGGGCCGTCTTCTCCCTGGCCGCCGCCGTGGTCATGGTCGTGGTGCTCAAAAAGATCGTCTATCCCATGCTTGCCCGCCCGGAGGATGACAATGGCCGGCCTTGAACAGATCGCAGGCATCCACTTCCTGCACCCGTCCATCGGTTTTCTGGCCCTGGCCCTGGTCATGGCCTTCCTGAAAAACGAGCACTACATGGCCTGGCGCTGGCTGCTTTTGGCGCCGCCGGTGGTGGCCATCGCCTCGGTGGCGGCCCTGACCATGGGACCGGACGGCGCCCGTGACCTGGCCACCCTCCACTATCTCGGCCAGACCCTGCAGTTGGGCCGGGTGGACGCCCTGGCCCTGGTCTTTGCCAGCGTCTTCTCCATCCAGGCGCTTATAGGCTTCATCTACGCCCTGCACGTCGAGGACCGGGGCCAGCACATGGCCGCCTGCCTGTACGTGGCCGGCGGGTTCGGCTGCGTCTTTGCCGGCGACTACATCACGCTGTTCATTTTCTGGGAGATCATGAGCATCGGCTCGGTCTTCCTGATCTGGCTGCGGGGCACGGAGCAGGCCACGGCCGCCGGCTTCCGCTACTTCCTGTTCCACATCTTCGGCGGGCTCTTTCTGCTGGCCGGCCTGCTGTTGCGCTACGGGGCCATCGGCACCTTCGCCTTCACGGCCGTGGCGCCGGACGCCGCCCGCTACTTCGACTACATCATCCTGATCGGCTTCCTGGTCAACGCCGCCTTCGTGCCGCTCCACGCCTGGCTGCCCGACGCCTACCCCGAAGCCACGATCACGGGCGCGGTCTTCATGAGCGCCTTTACCACCAAGACCGCCGTCTACGTCCTGGCCCGGGGCTACGCCGGGTTCGAGGTCCTGGCCATCGGCGGCTGCGTCATGTGCCTCTACGGCGTCTTTTACGCGACCATCGAGAACAACGCCCGCCGCATCCTGTCGTATCACATCGTGTCCCAGGTCGGGTACATGGTCTGCGGCATCGGCATCGGCACGGCCATGACCGTGGACGGGGCCTGCGCCCACGCCTACGCCCACATCCTGTACAAGGGCCTGCTCTTCATGGGCGCGGGCTGCCTCCTGTACTCGGCCGGTACGGCCAAGCTGACCGAGCTCGGCGGCCTGGCCTCGCGCCTGCCGCTGGTCATGATCGGCTACATGGTCGGAGCGGTCTCCATCTCGGGCATGCCGCTTTTCAACGGCTTCGTCAGCAAGACCATGACCATCGCCGGCGCGGCCGAGGCCCACCGGACCTGGCTGGCCCTCGGCATGGAGCTGGCCGCCGTCGGCACCTTCCTTTCCGTCGGCATCAAGCTCCCGTACTTCGCCTTCTGGGCCAAGCCCAAGAGCGAGGTGGAACTCAAGCCCATTCCCTGGAACATGTACCTCGGCATGGGCATCTCCTCGATCCTGTGCCTCGGCATCGGGCTTTTCCCCCAGACCCTCTATTCGCTGCTGCCCTTTCCCACGGATTACGTGCCCTACACGCCCTGGCACGTGCTCCAGTCCTGCCTCATCCTCGGCTTTACCGGCCTTGGCTTCTACCTCATGCGCAAGATCATTCCGCCGCATCCGAGCCGCAACCTGGACTTCGACTTCCTCTACCGCTGGATCGGCCGGGGATTCGTCAAGGTGGTCAGCGTTCCTGCGGCGGCCATCGATAACGTCTGGACCGATGTGTACGAGAAGGTGGGACTCCGGGGCCTGATCGTGGCCGCCTTCGGCACCAACGTCTTTGACGGCAAGGTCATCGACGGCGTGCTCGACGGCTCGGCCCGGGGAGTGCGCGAAGTCGGCGGCGCGGCCATGGCCCGCAGCCAGACCGGCCGGCTCCAGGACTATCTCGCCGCCGCCGTGGCCGTGGGACTGCTGATCTTCGCGGCCGTCTGGTATCTGGGCTAACCACCAAGGCGACAAAGGGAGCTTTTCATGATGACGCAAAACGGATTTCCGGTGGTGACGGGGCTCATTGTCCTGCCGCTCATCGCCGCCCTCGTCTTGCTGGTCTGGCGGCGGGACGAGTGGACCACGCGGGTGGTGACGCTGGCCACGGGCATTCTCGAATGCCTGCTGGCCCTGCCGCTGTTATCTTATTCGCCAAGCGGCCCGGCCTTCCAGTTCGTGGAAAAGGCCCAGTGGCTGCCGGCCATGGGCATGACCTACCACCTGGGCCTGGACGGGTTGAGCCTCTACATGGTTCTCCTGACCGCGCTCATGCTGCCCCTTTGCGTGCTCGGGTCCTGGACCTACATCAGCAAACGCGTGACCGAGTTCCACTTCTGCCTGCTGCTTATGACCTCGGCCTGCATCGGCGTGTTTGCGGCCCTGGACTTCGTCCTCTTCTACGTCTTCTGGGAGGCCATGCTCGTCCCCATGTACCTCTTGATCGCGGTCTGGGGCGGCCCCCGGCGGCGGTATGCCTCCATCAAGTTCTTCCTCTACACGCTCGCCGGCTCGACCCTCCTTTTGGCCGCCATCGTGGCCTTCCGGCAGGTGGGCGGCACCTTCTCCATCCCCGAGCTGATGGAAAAGAGCTATTCCTTCAAGTTCCAGATCTGGGCCTTTTTGGCCATGGCCCTGGCCTTTGCCATCAAGGTGCCGATGTTCCCGTTCCACACCTGGCTGCCGGCCGCCCACGTCGAGGCCCCGGCCGCGGGCAGTGTGCTCCTGGCCGCCATTCTCCTCAAGATGGGCACTTACGGCTTCCTGCGCTTCTGCCTGCCCTTGACCCCGGCCGCCTCGGTCACGGCCGCGCCGATCATGATCGCCATCTCGGTGGCCTCGATCCTCTACGGCGGCTGCATCGCCCTCGGCCAGACGGACATCAAGAAGTTGATCGCCTACTCGTCGGTCGGGCACATGGGCTTTGTGACGCTCGGCATCTTCTTACTCAGCGTCAAGGGCGTTTCCGGCGCCATCCTCCAGATGTTAAACCACGGCATCACCACCGGCGGCCTCTTCATGATGGTCGGCCTTCTCTACGAGCGCAGCCACAGCCGGGAGATCGTGGACAACCAGGGCCTTGGCAAGTTCATGCCGGCCTTCATGTTCCTTTTCGGCCTCTTCTCCTTCTCCTCCCTGGCTTTTCCCGGCACCAACAGTTTTGTCGGCGAGATCCTGGTCCTGATCGGCGCCTTCGCCGGCAACCCCTGGATTGGCTTCGCGGCCGTGCCCGGGGCCATGCTGGCCGCCGCCTACATGCTGCGGCTTTTGCAGCGGGTGACCTGGGGCGAGCCGTCCTCGTTCAAGAAGGGGAGCTGGCGGGATCTCGGCGTCCGGGAGTGGCTGACCCTCGCCCCCCTGGCGCTCCTGGTCTTCTACATCGGCCTGGCCCCGGCCCTGGCCATCACCACCATCGAGCCGTCCATCGAGCGGACGCTCAGTGCCTTGCACGCCAAGAACCAGGCCATGGGGCTGACCGATGACATGCCGCTGGCCGATCGCATGAAACTGCCCGCATCCCTGGCCGTGGCCAGCGCCACGGACGCCCCCAGCAAGGAGCTTCCATGACCATCTTCACGCTGTTGCCGGAACTGTGGCTCTTGGGCCTTGTCTGCGCCCTGTTCGTCGCAAGCGTGCGCGGCAAAAAGTCCGTCATGGCCTGGCTGCCCGCCGCGGCCGGCGTCGGCGTCCTGGTCGCCATGGCCGGACTGTCGGCCCGGGGCGACATCCTCTACGGCACCTACAAGCTCGACGCCCTGTCCCAGTTCTTCAAGCTGGTGATTGCCTTCGGCTTCGCCGTGGTGACCGGCATCTCGGCCGGCAAGAAAGAGGACAACGCCGACCTGACGCCGGACTACTTCATGTTGCTCGGGCTCTCGGCCTGGGGACTCATGCTCTTGGCCTCGTGCGTGGAGCTGGTCACCCTGTACCTGGCCCTGGAGCTGTCCTCCTACAGCCTCTACGCCCTGATTCCGCTGCGCGGCCAGGACCGGCGGGCGGCCGAGGCCGGCATCAAGTACATCCTTTTTGGCGCGGCCGTGACGGCGCTGGCCCTTTTCGGCCTGTCCTACATCATGGCCGCCAAGCACACGACCTCCATCGCCGCCCTGGCCGCCACGCCCTGGAGCTTTAGCGAAGCGCCCCTGGCCGTCCTTGGGCTGACGCTCTTTCTGGCCGGTTTCTTCTACAAGCTGGCGCTCTTCCCGTTCCACTTCTGGTGTCCGGACGTCTACCAGGGCACGAAAAACGAGACGGCCGCCTACGTGGCCACCATCCCCAAGCTCGGGGCCGTGGTGGTCCTGGTCCGGCTGGCCGCCTTTTTCGCGCCCCACATGGAACTGACCAACATCCTGGCCATCCTCGGGGCCGCCTCCATGACGTTCGGCAACCTGGCCGCCCTGGTCCAGCGGGATTTGAAACGCCTGCTCGGCTTCTCCTCCGTGGCCCACGCCGGCTACGTCATGCTCGGTCTGGCCGCCGGATCGGCCGCCGGGCTCTCGGCCGCGGCCTTCTACAGCCTGGCCTACATCCTCATGAACCTGGCCGCCTTCTACGTCGTGTGCGCCATGTCGCCAAAGGGCGAGAACCCGAGCCTCGACGACCTCGACGGCCTGTACAAGCGGGCCCCGGCCCTGGCCATGATCCTGGCCGTGGCCGCCTTTGCCCTGGTCGGCCTGCCGCCGACCGCCGGGTTCACGGGCAAGCTCTTCCTGCTCTCGGCCGCCTGGGACCAGGGCTACCACTGGCTGGTCATCGTGGCCGTGCTCAACACCGCCATCTCCATCTACTACTATCTGGGCATGGTCCGGCACGCCTACACCGGCGAATCCGACGCCCCGGCCCTGGCCATACCCAGGAGTTCGCTGGTCTTTGGCGGGGTCCTGGCGGCCTTGGTGCTGCTGCTCGGCATGATGCCGGCGCCGCTCTACGATCTGGCGGCCATGGCCGGGACGCAGCTGCATCCCTAGGACGGCCGTTTTCATGCGGCACGGTCATTAGAACTGGAAGAGGAGGGAAAGGCGCATGGTCTTTACCTGGTTTCAAGCGGCGATACTGATCTTTTTCCTGGGCGGCGTGCTTTTTGCCGCGGGTCCGCTCCTGGGATCGCTGGTCCTGGCCCCCAAGGCCAAGGGCGGGGCCATGGCCGAGGCCTACGAGTGCGGCGTGCCCACCCACGGCAGCTCCTGGGTCAAGTTCGGCATCAACTACTACTTCTACGCCCTGATCTTCTTGGCCTTCGAGGTGGACATCCTCTACCTCTTTCCCATCGCGGCCCTGTACGCCAGGCCCCAGGGGATGGAAGCGGCTGTCAAACTGTTGGTGTTTCTCGCGGTGCTTGGCGCCGCCATCATCTACTTCATGCGCAAGGGAGTGTTCACATGGCCCCGCAGAATCCAGGTTGCGCCCAGGCCGTAGACACGGTCGATCCGGCGCTCATCAGCACGCCCGCGGTCCAGAAACTCGTGGACGTCTGCCGGGCCATGTCCATCTGGCCCATGACCTTCGGTCTGGCCTGTTGCGCCATCGAAATGATGGCCGTCGGCATGGCCCGCTTCGACATCGCCCGCTACGGCGCGGAAGTCTTCCGCCCGTCGCCGCGCCAGTCCGACCTCATGATCGTGGCCGGCACGGTCAACAAGAAGATCGCCCCGGCCGTCGTGCGCCTCTTTGAGCAGATGCCGGCCCCGCGCTACGTCATGGCCCTTGGCAACTGCGCCATCTCCGGCGGCCCCTTCAACATCGAGGGCCAGTACAACGTGGTCCAGGGCGTCGACACCCTCATTCCGGTCGACGTCTACGTGCCCGGCTGTCCGCCCCGGCCCGAAGCCCTGCTGGAAGGCCTCTTCGCCATCCAACAGAAGATCACCGGCCGCCGCTGGTGGCAGGTGCCCCAGGGAGGCGAAGAATGATTCCCGATTTTGCCGCCAAACTCGGCGCCGTCTGCATGGCGCCCATGGACTTCGCCACAACCGGCTGTTCCCTGTCCGTGACCCTCGCCGCGGACACCCTCCGCGCCGCCGTGGCCGTCTGCGACAAGGAAGGCTACCTGCTCGAAGACGTGATGGCTTCCGATCTGCAGGAAGGCTACGAGGTGGCCTATCACCTGAGCCTGCTCGACGGCGCCAACCGCATCGTCCTGCGCCTGACCGTGCCCCACGACGCCCCCGAAGTGCCGACCATAAGCGACATCTATCCGGGCGCGGACTGGCACGAGCGGGAGTGCTTCGACTTCTACGGCATCCGGTTCGCCGGACACCCGAACCTCTACTTCCTGCTTTTGCCCGAGGACACCACCGAGCATCCGCTGCGAAAGGCGGCTTCGGCCAGGAAGTCCCTGCCGGACCTGGTGCCCCTGTCCTACCTCGTGGACTGCGGCCTGGCCGAACCCGAGCCCGAGCCCAAAGCCAAACCCGCCCCGGCCGCAAAAGCCGTCCAAAAAGACGCCAAGGGCTAAGGAGGAATCATGCAAGCCTTCGATCCGACGGCACTCCGGGGCGACCTCGCGTCCATGCGGTTCGAGCCGGGGCCGACCGACGACAAACTCATTTTGAGCATGGGGCCCCAGCACCCGTCCACCCACGGTGTGCTACGCATCATGCTCGAACTCGACGGCGAGTACATCCTGCGCGCCGAGCCCATCCTCGGCTACGTCCACCGCATGCACGAATGGATGGCCGAGCAGAAAACCTACATGCAGTTCATGCCCAACATGGGCCGGGTGGACTACCTGCACGCCATGGCCTGGAACTGGGCCTATGCCGGCGCCGTGGAGCGCCTGCTCGGCGTCCAGGTTCCGGAGCGGGCCGAGTACATCCGCGTGGCCGTCACCGAACTCAACCGCATAAGCTCCCACCTGCTCTGGTGGGGGGCCTATCTCTTGGACCTCGGGGCCTTCACCCCCATCATGTACGCCTTCGACGACCGGGAACGGATCCTCGACATCCTCCAGGACGTGACCGGCTCGCGCCTGACCTATTCCTACTTCACCTTCGGCGGCGTCTACGGCGACGTGCCGTCGGACTTCGCCTCGCGGTGCCTGGAATTCACCCGCCACCTGCGCTCGCGCCTGCCCATGTACCGCGATCTGGTCACGGACAACGTGATCCTTCGCGGCCGCTGCGAGGGCATCGGCGAGATGAACGTGGAGCTGGCCCGCAAGTACGGGGCCACGGGACCGGTCCTCCGGGGTTCCGGCGCCCCGGTCGACACCCGCCGGGCCGAGCCCTACGGCGTCTACAACCGCTTCGACTTCCGCATCCCGGCCTACAACGAGGGCGACGCCATGGCCCGCTACATGGTGCGCATGGACGAACTGACGACGAGCTGCGACATCATCGACCAGGCCGTGCAGGGACTGCCCGAAGGCCCGATCCAGGCCAAGGTCGGCAAGACCGTCAAGCCCCCCAAGGGCGAGGCCTGCTATGCCGTGGAAGGGGCCCGGGGCAAGATCCTGGTCCACGTCCGCTCCGACGGCGGTCCCAAACCCTACCGGGTGAAGCTGCGGGCTCCCGGGTTTTCCAACCTGAGCCTTTTCAGTGAACTGTCGCGCGGCACGCTCCTTGCCGACGCCGTGTCCATCCTGGGCAGCCTTGACCTCGTCATCCCGGAGATAGACCGATGAACCTCGATCTTTTACTCAGCCTCGACTATCCGCTCACCCGACTGGTGATCGGCCTCCTGTGCATCTTCGCCTTCGTGGGCTTAAACGGCCTCGTCCTGGTCTGGGTCGAGCGCAAGGTGGCCGGGTTCGCCCAGCTGCGCCCGGGGCCCCTGCACGTCGGGCCCTACGGCCTCCTGCAGCCCATCGTGGACGCGGTCAAACTCATCGGCAAGCAGTTGGTCGCCCCGTCCGGCAGCGACAAGATCCTCTACTGGGCCGCGCCGCTTCTGGCCTTCGCCCCGGTGACGGTCTGCTTCCTGCCCCTGCCTTTCGACCCGGACCTCGCGCCCATCCGCATGAACCTCGGGCTGGTCCTGATCCTGGCCTTCTCGGGCCTTGGCGTCCTGTCCCTGTGTCTGGCCGGCTGGGGATCGAACAACAAATGGGGCCTGCTCGGCGCGGCCCGGGCCGTGGCCCAGTCCGTGGCCTACGAGGTGCCGCTGCTCCTGTCGGTCATGGCCGTGGCCATCACGGCCGGGTCCCTCGATCTCTACCAGATCTCGGCCCAGCAGGGCGCTTGGCCCTGGCAGTGGTACGGGGTCAAGAATCCGCTGGCCTTTTTCATCTTTCTGGTTTGCGCCGTGGCCGAGACCAACCGCGCCCCCTTCGACCTGCCGGAAGCCGAATCCGAACTCACCGCCGGGTTTCACACCGAATATTCGGGCATGGGCTTCGGCCTTTTCTTCCTGGCCGAATACGCCAACATGATCGTGGTCTCGGGCGTGGCCGCCGCGCTTTTCCTCGGCGGCTGGCAGGGGCCGTTTTTGCCCGGGATCATGTGGTTTCTGGTCAAGATCTACTGCATCCTCTTTTTCATCATCTGGCTGCGCTGGACCTACCCCCGCGTGCGTTTCGACCAGCTTTTAAACCTCAGCTGGAAGTGGCTGACGCCCTTGGCCCTGCTCGACCTTGCCCTGGCCGTGATCGTGGCCGGATTCGGAGGCTGACATGTCTGTTTCGGAGCTTTTCCAGGAAGCCTACACCGGGCTCAAAAGTCTGGTCATCGGCCTTGGCGTCACCGGCCGGGCCATCTGCCAGCCCGGCATCACGGTCATCTATCCCAGGGAAGAGGTTGACAACCTGGCCTCGTTCCGGGGCCATGTGGAGCTCATCGGCAAGGACGACGCCCCGGACGTGCCGCGCTGCGTGGCCTGCGGGGCCTGCGTCAAGGCCTGCCCGTCCAACTGCCTGACCGTCCTGTGTCCGGTTCCGGCCAAGGAAGGGGACGAGGCCGGGGCCGAGGCCAAGATGGGTCCGGCCCCCCAGAAGGGCTGCAAGAGCCCGGCCGTGGTCATCGTGGATTTCTCGCTGTGCAGCCTGTGCGGCCAATGCGCCAAGACCTGCCCGGTCGATTCGCTCAAGTTCTCGGACAATCCCTACATGGTGGCCTTTGACAGGAAGGCCTTCAAGATCGATCTGATGGCCCGCCTGCGCCGTCTGGCCCACGACGAGGAGCAGGGAAAGGCAGAAGAATAAGAAGAATAGAAGAAGAAAGAATGCCTCCGGCGGCCGGGAGGGGGTCACCCCCTCCCGGACCCTCCCGTCCTGTGGGCCGCATTTCCCCGGCTGCAAAGCCCGCCGGGGAAATGCGGCCCACAAACGTGAGTATCCAGGAAAGAGAACTTCTTCCTCGCCCCGTCCTCGGGGCGACGGGCCACACCGGCGCGATCCCGCCAACGATCATCGCTCCACCCACTTTCCCCATTTCCGTCCACCCCGTTCGGGGGGCCCGGGGGGATGATCCCCCCCGGCGGGTCCAGGGCGGCGCCCTGGCGGGGTCTGGGGCAGCGCCCCAGCAGAGAAGTCCCGACGCCTGTTTAGGGCAGGACCTTGCCCGGGTTCATGACACCCTTGGGGTCGAACACCGCCTTGATGCCCTGTTGCAGGGCGATGGAGCGGGGCGACAGCTCCATGGCGACAAAGGGCTTTTTGGCGAGGCCGATGCCGTGCTCGCCGGACATGGTGCCGCCAAGGGCCAGGACGATCTCGATCAGGGCCCGGGCCAGGGAGGCGCAGCGGTCCCGGCTGCCTTCGCCGCCCGTGATGTTGACGTGGATGTTGCCGTCCCCGGCGTGGCCGAAGGCAAAGACCCCAAGCCCGAACCGCCGGCCAAGGCCGGGCAGTTCGCTTATCAGGTCCGGGATGCGGGCGATGGGCACCACCACGTCCTCGGACAGGTAGACCGGCGCGCTCTCGTGGATGCGGGTCGAGGTCTGGCGGCGGATGTCCCACAGGGCCTCGCGCCGGGCCGCGTCCGGGGCCGGCAGGAGGGCCAGGGCCCCGGCGTCCTTGCAGAGGGCTTCGATGCGGCCGATGTCCCGGGCGGCCGTGTCCGGGTCGCCGTCGGCTTCCAGCAGCAGCAGCGCGGCCTCGTCCCCGGGCAGCGCGAACGGCAAAAGTTCCTCCACCAGTCCGAGGCAGGCCCGATCCATGAGTTCCACGGCCGAAGGCGTGACGCCGCTGGCCATGATTGCGGCCACGGCCGTGACGGCCGTGCGGGCGTCCGGAAAGAGGGCGGCCGTGGCCCGGACCTCGCGCGGGTGGGGGATGAGCTTGACCGTCAGTTCGGTGATGACGCCGAGCGTCCCTTCCGAACCGACGAAAAGCCCGGCCAGATCGTAGCCGACCACGCCCTTTCGCGTGGCCACCCCGGCCCGGACCGCGTCGCCGTCCGGCAGTACGGCCACAAGCCCGAGCACGTAGTCCCGGGTGACGCCGTATTTGACGCAGGCCGGGCCGCCGGCGTTGGTGGCCGCGTTGCCGCCGAGCGTGCAGGTGGCGAGGCTGGCCGGGTCCGGCGGATAGAAGAGCCCGACCGAGGCGGCGGCGTCGCGCAAGGTCTTGGTCACCACGCCCGGTTCGACCACGGCGATGAGGTTTTCGGTATCCAGGGCCAGGATGCGGTCCATGGTGGATGTGACGACCACCACGCCCCCGTCCCCGGTGGCCAGGCAACCGCCGGACAGGCCCGTGCCGGCCCCGCGCGGGATGACCGGAAAACCGTACCGGTCGGCCAGCCGCAGGAGCTTTACGATCTCGCGCGTGGTTTTCGGGAAAAACACGGCGTCCGGCAGGGCGACCAACCCCGAATCGTCCGTGGCCACGGTGGCCAGCGCCTCCGGGGCCACGAAAAAGCGCGACCCCAGCTCACGCGTCAGGTGCGGCAGGAGGGCGGTGTCCACGGCTATTCCTTTTTGCCTTCGAACCCGGGGATCTCGAGCTTTTTCTCCACCGCCCGCAGGACGAAGGTGGCGACGGTGACAAGGGCCAGGTAGTAGAGCCCGACCACGACGAAGACCTCGGTGTTGCGAAACGAGGACTTGGCCAGGCTGCGGCCCATGCCGGTCAGGTCGTTGACCGTGATGATCGAGGCCAGGGACGAATACTTGATGAGGTAGATGATCTCGTTGCCACAGCCGGGCAGGGCCCGGCGGAAGGCCTGGGGCAGGACCACCGAGGTGACGGTGGTCAGCGGCGTCATGCCGAGGGCCTGGGCGGCCCGCAACTGGCCGCGCTTGATGGAGAGGAGCCCGCCCCGGATGTATTCCGACTGGTAGGCCCCGCTGCAGAGGGCAAAGCCGATGATGGCCGCCCACATGGGGGGCAGCACCAGCCGCACGTCGCCGACGGCTACGTTGGGCAGGGCGAAGTACCAGAAATAGAGCTGCACCACGAGGGGGGTGCCGCGAAAGACGGCCACGTACCAGTCCAGGACCCGGATGAGCGGCCGCGGGCCGTAGACCCGGGCCGTGCCGGCCGTAACCCCGATGGCCATGCCCAGAAGCGAGGCCGGGACGATAAGAAGGATGGTCGTCCACAGCCCGGCATCCAGGGCCGGGATGATCCGGGTGGCGGCGAATTCGAAAAAGCTGTCCATACGCTGGCCGGCCTCAGGAAGGGAGCTCGCACGAGGCGTCGCCGGCCAGTTCGCTGAGCTTGGCGCAAAACGACTGGGTGCGGCTGCCCGAGTCCCGGGCCAGGAGCAGGGCCGGGGAGCCGCGCTCCACGATTCGGCCCTGTTCCATGAAGAGGAACTCGTCGGCCAGGGACGCGGAAAAGCTGATCTGGTGGGTGGCCATGACCATGGTCATGCCCTCGTCGGCCAAATCGCGGATGACGGTCAGGACCTCGCCGATAAGCTCCGGGTCAAGGGCCGAGGTCGGCTCGTCGAGAAGCAGGACCTTGGGGTCCATGGCCAGGGCCCGGGCCACGGACACCCGCTGCTTCTGGCCGCCGGAGAGCTGGGCCGGATAGAGCGAGGGCTTGTCGGCCAGGCCAACCCGGGCGAGTTCCTCCATGGCCCGGGCCGTGGCCGCCCGCCTGTCCATCCTCTTGACCTTCAAAAGGGCCACCCGGACGTTATCCAGGGCCGAGAGGTGGTCGAAGAGGTTGAAGTCCTGGAAGATCATGCCCACCTGCTGGCGAAGGGCCAGAAGCTCGCGCCGACTTTTGCCGTTCACGGCCTGGCCGTCCAGGGAGATGGTCCCGGAGTCCGGCGGGGACAGGAAGTTTATGCAGGACAGGAGCGTGGACTTGCCCGCGCCGGACGGCCCGATCAGGACTTTGAGCCCGCCCTTTTTGACCGAAAAGGAGACATCGTCCAGGATGCGGTGGGGACCGATGGTTTTGACGATGTTTTCCACACGCAGGATGACCGGCTCGTCCATGCTACAACGTTCCCTGGTGCGCGTATCCGGGGATGCGCACCTTGGCTTCGAGGCGTTTGAGGGCCTTGATGCCGGCCCAGGTCAGGAAGAAGAAAAGTGCTCCGGCCAGGATGGACAGGGGCAGCGGCTGGTGGGTGGTGGCCGCCACCGACCGGGTGCGGGCCATGACTTCAAGGACGCCGATGGTGAAGGCCAGGGCGGAGTCCTTGAGCAGGATGGAATACTCGTTGGACCAGGCCGGGATGGACAGGCGCAGGGCCTGGGGCAGGATGATGGCCCGGATGGCCGTGGCGTCGCTCATGCCGAGGGCCCTGGCGGCCCGCAGCTGCCCGGGCGGCAGGCCCCGGATGGCGCCCCGGAAAATCTGCGACTGGTAGGCGGCGCTGGTCAGGCCAAGGACCACCACGGCCGAGAAAAAGCCGGAAGACAGCGGTAGGAAGGACAGGGCCGGGATCTCGCTTAAGTACGCCATGATGCCGAAATAAAAGAGGTAGAGCTGGACCAGGATCGGCACGCCGCGAAAAAGCCAGACATAGCCGGCCACGGCCCGCCGGGCCAGCCGGCCGCCGTAGACGTGGCTTATGGCCAGCGGAATGCCGAGCACGAGCCCCAGGGCCATGGCCCCGAAAATGAGCCCGGCCGTCCACCACAGGCCGCCGAGAATATAAGGCAGGGCCTCCCAGGAGGCCTGCGCGGCTTTGAGGAATCCTTCCATGAAGATTGTCCGGCGGGAGGCCCGCGCCGCCGGGACCGCTTGGGCGGACCGGACGGCGCGGGATTGCGGCGCTGCTTACAGGCCGTACTTGGCCTTGAGTTCGGCCCAGTGGGGGTCGGCCATGAGGAGCTTTAAGCCCTTGTTGACCTTGTCCTGGAATTCCTTGTCTTCCTTGCGCATGGCGTAGCCGTACTTCTCGGGGTCGGCGTCGAAGGTGCCGGCGATCTTGAAGCCGGGGTTCTTCATGAGTTCCTTGGCAATGGTGCTGTCCATGCCGGAACCCGCGATGCGGCCGACCTTCACGTCCTCCATGGACAGGTCCGTGGAGTCGTAGGGCACGGCTTCGAACTTGTATTCGGGCTTGGCGGCCATCTCCTCGAGCAGCTTGGCCGTGACCGTGCCGCGCTGGATGCCGAGCTTTTTGCCCGAGGTCAACAGCTGGGGCAGGGTGGCGGTTTCCTTGGCCGGCACCACCAGGACCTGGGTGACCTCGTAGTAGGGGATGGAGAAGTCGACCTTCTGGGCGCGTTCGGCCGTGGCGCTCATGCCCGAGGCGATGATGTCGATCTTTTTGGCCAGCAGGGCCGGGATGATGCCGTCCCAGTCCATGGGCTGGTGTTTGACCTTAAAACCCATTTTCTTGGCGATCCAGTCCAGGGACTCGACATCGAAGCCCGTGGGCTTGCCGTCCTTGTCCACGAAGCCGAAGGGGGGGAAGCCGAAGTCGATGCCGTTGACGTAGACTTTTTCCTCGGCCGCGGCCAGGCTGCCGCAGCACAGGACAAAGACGGCCAGGGCGGCCAGAAGAAGGCCAAGACGCTTGCGCATGGTACGCTCCCGGGGTTGAGGTGGCGGTGAACAGGTTACGGCCGTATCCGACGACGCCGGATGCTCCGGCGCGGGCTGACATGGCGGCGCTTTGGAACCGTAACCCGATAGCAGAGAAGCGCGATCCGATCAAGGGCGGCCGGGCGGACGGCGCCGGGACGGAAGGGAAAAGGGGCGGGCGCAACGGGGCTTAGCAGACCGTCTCGCCAACGACCCGGTTGCGGCCGGCCAGCTTGGCCTCGTAGAGTTGGCGGTCGGCCTGGCACAGGAGGGCCCGCGGCCCCTGGTCCGGAGAGGGCACGGCGCAGGCCACGCCAAGCGAGATCGTGACCACCCCGGCCGCCCGCGAGCCCGGGTGCGGGAGCCCCAGCGCCGCAACGGCCCCGCGCATGGCCTCGGCCAGATGCAGGGCCCCGCCAAGGCCCGTTTCCTCGAGCACGATGGCGAATTCCTCGCCGCCGAACCGGGCGGCCAGGTCGCCCGGGCGCTTGAGCACGCAGGCGAGGGTCCGGGCCACGGCCCGCAGGCAGTCGTCCCCGGCCAGATGGCCGTAGGTGTCGTTGTAGGCCTTGAAGTCGTCGATGTCGGCCATGACCAGGGAGAGCGGGGTGTCGTTGCGAAGCGCCTGCCGCCAAGCCCGGTCCAGGCAGTCGTCGAAGCGGCGGCGGTTGGGGATGCCGGTCAGGCCGTCGCGCAGGGACAGGGTTTCGAGCAGGTCGCCCCGGCGCTTGAGTTCCACGTGGGTCCGCACCCGGGCCTGGACAATGGGCACGGTGACGGGCTTTATGATGTAGTCCACCGCGCCGATGGCCAGGCCCTGGGTCTCGTCGGCCACGTCGTTTTTGGCGGTGAGAAAGATCACCGGGATGTTGCGGGTGGCGAAGTCGGCCTTGAGGCGCCGGCAGACCTCGTAGCCGTCCATGTCGGGCATGAGGATGTCAAGGAGGATCAGGTCCGGCGGGGTCTCGTCCACGAGGCGCAGGGCCTCGGCGCCGCTGGTGGCGACGCGCACGTCGAATTCGCTGCGCAGCGATTCCGTCAGGATGGCCAAGTGGGAGGGCGAGTCGTCGACGACGAGCACCCTGGCCGGGCAGGTGGGCATTTCCATGAACAGGTCTCCGGAAGGGGACGATCCGTTTCCTCTAGCTGCAAGCCTGTCCGGGCGCAAGACCGTTATCGGCTTTCCAAAGTCCGGGGCCGCCGGTTGGTCAGCCACACCCCGCCAAGGACCATCCCGCCCCCGAGGGCCAGGGACGGGGCCAGGGGTTCGCCAAGAAGCAGCCAGCCCAGAAAGACGGCCGTCACGGGCACGAGGTTGATGAATACCCCGGCCTTGGTCGGGCCGATGGCCTTGACCCCTTCGTAATACCAGGAAAAGCCGAACCCCGTGGCCAGGATGCCGAAAAAGAGCAGGCAACCCCAGGCCGCCGGCCCGGCCGCGGCCACGTCGTGCGCCAGGCCGAGGGCCAGAGCCGGCGGCAGGAGCATCCCGGCCCCGAGAATGCACGACCAGGTCACGGCGCCGTAGGGCGCCACGCGTTCCATGGCCTTTTTGCCGGCCAGGGTATAGGCGGCCCAGGTGGCCACGCAGCCGAAGATGCACAGATCCCCGCCCGAAAGCCCCTGGCGCACGAGGCCGGCCGGATCGCCCCCGGCCACGATGAGCCCGACCCCGCAAAACGACAGGACGATGCCGCCGAGCTTGGCCGGAGAGAAGGATTCCTTGAAAAAAAGCCCGGAGAAAAGGGCCACCACCGCCGGGATCGAGGCCACGATCAAGGCCGCCCGGCCAGCCGGGACCGTGCGCAGGCCGGCGAAAAAAAGCGCGTTGTAGGCGAAGATCCCGGTCGCGGCCAAAAGGAGCAGCCAGGGAACGTTGTGGCGGGTGAGTCGGGGCACCTGCCCCTCCAGGCGCCGGGTCAAAAAGACCAGAAAGGCCGAGGCCAGGGCGAAGCGGAGAAAGGCCGCCGAAAAGGGGCCCATGTACCGGCCGAGAATCCGGCCGGCCACCCAGGTGCCGCCCCACAAGACGGCCGAGCCGACCAGTTTGAGGTAGATCTGCGTCATTTTTTCCGTCCTTTGCGTCGCGGGGGCACGGTGTTGGCACAATCGCGGCCGGTTGTCATCCGCACCGGCGTTGAGATGGCCGGGGCTTTGGCGTAGGCTGCCCCAAAGCCCGGAGGGCCTCCATGGAAGCCATGAATTTCAATTTCGCCTGCGACCAGCCGCCCCCGCCGAGCGGCGCCTCCATCGGCATCATCGGGGCCGGTCCGTCGGGCCTGGCCGCGGCCGGCTACCTCTCGTGCCTGGGGCACGCCGTGGAAGTCTACGACAAGATGCCAAAGCCCGGCGGGCTCATGCTGTTCGGCATCCCGGGCCACCGCATCCCCCGGGAGCGGATCGAGGCCGGCACCCGCCGCATGGCCCGCCGCTACGGCGTGATCTTCCACACCTGCACCAAGATCTGCTGCAGCGCGCCGCTGTTCGAGGAAGAGGGCGACCATTTCGCCACCGACGTCAAGAGTCTCGGCGACATGGTCAAAAAGCACGACGCCATCATGATCGCCACCGGGTCCTGGCGTTCCAGGCGGCTTGGCGTCCCGGGCGAGGACCTGGCCGGCGTGCTCTCGGGCCTGGAATTTCTTTTCCCCATCCGGGCGGCCCATTACTGCGCCCCGGGCGTCAAGGCCCCGGACGTGGCCGGCAAGCGGGTGGTGGTCATCGGGGCCGGGCACTCGGCCGTGGACGTGGCCCACGGCGCCGTGGCCCTTGGCGCGGCCTCGGTCGACCTCCTTTACCGCCGCAGCCGGCGCGAGGCCCCGTGTGGGGCACTGGAAATCGAACGCCTGGAGGCGGCGGGCGTCAGGTGGCGCGAGCGGGCCGTGCCGGTGCGGGTGCTCGGGGAGGGGACTGTGGCGGGCCTGGAGTTCCGGCACCGGCGGGCGGACGGCGAAACCCTCGAAACCTTGCCCGCCGACCTCGTGGTCGCGGCCATCGGCGAAGTGGCCACCCCGCCTTTCGCCAAGGAGCTCGGCCTCGAATCCGTGCGCAAGGGCGAGGTCCGGTGGCTCAACATGACGGCCATCGAAAACGTGTTCGTGGCCGGCGACGCCCTGACCGGGCCGAGCAAGATCGGCAAGGCCGTCTATTCCGGGTTGCGGGCGGCCCGGTCGCTCGGCAACTGGCTCGAACTCAAGGCCCAGAACCGCCAGACGGAATTTGCCGGCGACGAACTCATCAGCCGCGAGGCCGACCGGTTCCCGGGCGGCGGGTTCAAGGACGCGCCCCGGTCGCCCGGCGGCTGATGGGCGGGTTTGAGGCCTTCGGCGACCAAAGGGCTCCGCCCTTTGGAAACCCGATGGGTGGTGGGCCGTGCCAACCGGCGCGGCGGGGACATGGTTCGGGAGACGGGCGGCCGCAGGGCGGAGGCGGACATGGAAGACAAGACGCTTTATATCGATTATTCGAAGTGCATCGGCTGCGAGACCTGCGAATACGTGTGCCGGTTCGTGGCCGACATGCCGCGCATCCACATGATCCGGGCGGCCTCCGGGCTCATGGCCCCGCTCTACTGCCGCCACTGCGCCGAGGCCAACTGCGCTAAGGTCTGCAAGCGCGGGGCCATCAAGCGGGACCGGGACGGGGCCATGGTGCTCCAACCCATGCTTTGCCGGGGCTGCGAGTCCCGTCAGTGCATGCTGGCCTGCCCGTACATGGCCATCTTCGAGACCGACAAGGGGGTGATGGTGGTCAAGTGCGACCTGTGCGCCGCCCGCCGCCAGCTCGGCCAGGAGCCGGCCTGCGCGGCCATGTGTCCGTGCGGGGCCATCCACTACGTCTCCCGCGACCGGATCGCCTCCCTTGAAACCCCGGCCTCCCGCGAAGCCGAGGACCGGGTCCTGGCCTGCCTGCGCCCGGGCCGGGCCTCGGGCAAGGGGACCGACGAGCCTCAAAAGGCTTGACCGTACCGGAAAACCGCGTCACCCAGGCCGTGCGGCGGAAAACGACACGAAACCGGCCGGCGGCGCGCCCCCGCGCCCTGTCCCGGCCTCCGGGAGGACGCTTTGAACACTGCTCACGCCAACGACGAGGCCGCGGCCAAGGCCGAGGCCCTGCACCAATCCGCTTTGGAAGCCCTGGAACGCAAGGAGTTCGAGGCCGCCCGGCAAGGCTTCACCCAGGCCCTGGCCGCCTTCGCCGCCCTGGACGACGCCGTGGGCCAGGCCATGACCCAGCACAACCTGGGCCTGGCCAGCCAGGAATCGGGCGACCTGCCCGGGGCCCGGGAGTGGCTGGAAAAGTCCCTGGCCATCAGCGAAAAGGAAGGCCTGGAGGGCGGCATCACCGTCACCTGCCACCAGCTCGGCGTGGTGGCCCAGCTGGCCGGCGACTACGCCACGGCCGTCACCTGGTACGAGCGGGCCCTGGACCTCGAGACCAAGCACGACAACACGCCGGGCGAGGCCAAGACCTGCCACCAGATGGGCCTTTGCGCCAATCTGCAAGGCGACCTCGAAGCCGCCAAGGTCTGGTACGCCCGGGCCATCGCCCTTTTCGAGGAGCTCGGCGATACGGCCAACGCCGGCAAGACGAAAAAACTCCTCGACTACCTGACCGACTTCGAGCGCCAAGGCAGCCACCAAGGCCACGACGGGCCGTGCGGCCGGGCCCAGTAGGGGCGGAGGAGAAGAGACGAGGAAAAGGCCTCCGGCGGCCGGGGGGATCATCCCCCCCGGACCCCCTGAACGGCGGAGCAGGTATTTTCCTTTGGCGCAGCCTGCGTCATGGCGCGGGAGTGTGGCGAAGAGAGCCCGGGAGCGGTTGCTTCCGGGCTTTTGGGTTATACGGGCGAGGGGACCGGGGAATCATTCCCCCGGCGGGGCAGGGGCGGAGCCGGCCTGCCGCTCAAAGCCACTTTTTCTTGCGGAACCAGGCCAGCATGCCGAGGCTCAGGGCCAGCATGAAGCCGAGGACCAGAAAATAGCCCCACCGCCATTTGAGTTCCGGCATGTTCTCGAAGTTCATGCCGTAGAGGCTGGTGATGAACGTCAGCGGAATGAAGATCGTGCCGACGACCGTCAGCACCTTCATGACCATGTTCATGCGCATGGCGGCCACGGACGAATAGACGTCGATCATGCTGGTGGCGATCTGGTTGAGCGTATCCACCGTTTCGACCACGGTCTTCACGTGGTCCACGATTTCCCGCAGGTAGGATTTGGCGTAGTCGCTGACCTTTTTCGAGTGCTTCTTGTGGGACAGCGACTGCAGGACCTCGCGCAGGGGCCAGATGTATTTGCGCAGGTAGGCGGTTTCGCGCTTGAGGTCGTAGAACATGGACAGGGTTTCCTCGGTCTGGATCTCGAAGAGTTCCTCCTCCATCTCCTCCGCCTTGTCTCCGAGCTTGCCGAGCGTCAGCATGTACCGGTCCACGATCACGTCGAGCAGGGCCAGCATCAGGTAGTGCGGGTCGGACTTGCCGAGGTGCCGGCCCTTTCGGAGGCGGTCCAGGTAGGTGTCCCAGACATTGGCGGCATTTTCCTGGAACGTGAACACCGAACTCCCGTCCATGGCGATGCTGACCTGCTCGGCGGTCAGGGAGTCCCGGGACGTGCCCATGTCGAGGATTTTGAGGACCATGAACATGGCGTCCCCGAATTCCTCGTATTTCGGGCGCTGGGTGGTGTCGGCCACGTCCTCCATGAGCATGGACGGCATGTCGATGGTCTCGCCCACGGCCTTGATCACGGCGATGTCGTGGACGCCGACCACCCGGACCCAGGTGACGCTGTGCTCCGTCGGCGGCGGGATGACCGGCGAGGCGCCGTTTTCGAAGCGCGTTTCGGAAAAACCGCCATCCCCGTACCGGATGACGCTGACGTAGGGGGAAAAGGACTTGGCCGGGCCGACATAGGAGACGGTGCCGAACTCCTGGTTGGCCTTGACCTGCTGTGGCCGGGTGTGCCTGAGCATAAGCCGCCTCGCGCGAAGGATTGGACGCGGCCAGAAGGCGTGCGCCGTTCGTGAGCGTATCCGGGCCATGCGGCGGCGGCCACCTGGAAACGGTGACGTTTCGGTGGCGGCGGATCAGGCTTCGCGGAGCGCGGCCACGATGTTCATGCGGGCCGCCCGCACGGCCGGCAAAAAGCCGCCAATGACGCCCATGACCAGGGAAAACCCGAGGGACAGGCCGACGATCCAGGCGGTCAGCGAAAACTTGAAGGACAACTCCGAGAAAGTCTGGAAGTTGGTGGTCGAGAAGCTGACGAAGGACAGCCCGGCCGCTAGGCCCACTCCGGCCAGGCCGCCGAGAAGGCCGAGGAACATGGATTCGAGGAGAAAGGCGAGAAGGATGCTGCCCCTGGTGAACCCGATGGCCCGCAGCGTCCCGATCTCCGGCACCCGGGTGGCCACGGCCGAATACATGGTGATCATGGCCCCGATCATGGCCCCGAGGGAAAAGATGGCCGTCAGGGCCACGCCGAGGACGGTCAGGAACTTGCGCATCATGTCCGACTGCTTTTCGTAATACCGCGTCTCCCGCCAGGCCTCGGCCTGGAGCCTCGGGTCGGCCTCGATGGCCGCCTTGTAGGCCTCGAAAAGCCCGGGTTCGCGAAGGCCGGCCAGGACGATGGAATAGGCGTTTCTCCCGAAGGCCGGCATGAGCTGGTCCGCGTCGCCCCAGATTTCCGAGGAAAAGCCCGTGGACCCGGCATCGAAGATGCCGACGATGGGCCAGTCCCGTTTCCCGAACCGCAGGCTCTGGCCGAGCCCGGCTCCCTCGAAGCCCTTGGCCACCACGTTTCCGACCATGATTTCCGGCGTGCCGAACCGGGGCAGCCGGCCCGAGACCACCCGCACCTGGGGCCGCAGGGCCAGCGACGCCGCGTCCATGCCCCGGACCACCACGTTCGACGTCTTGCCCGTGGATTTTTTCGTCAGCCCCATGAGGACCACCGCCTCCCGGGCGGCCAGGACCCGGCCGTCGCCGCCGACCGCGATCTCGGGCCGGGTGGTCATGGCCGCGGCCGCCGACCGCTCGATGCCGCTTTGCACCTCGGTCTCGGAACCCTTGCGAAGAACGATGGCGTTGCCGGGCGACCCCGTGGCCACCAGCGTCTGGCGAAGGCCCTCGGCCAGCATCAAGGTCGCCGTGAAGACGAAGACCACAAGCGCCATGCCGCCGGCGGTAAGCACCGTGGTCAGCCGCCGGGTGCGCAGGTTGCGCCAGGAATAGGCGAGCGGCACGGGCATCAGCCGATCCTCCGGAAGGCCTCGGCGATGCGGACCGACCCGACCCGCAAGGCCGGCACCGCGGCCGCGCACAGGCCGACCAGGGTGCCGAAGACGAAGCCGAGGACGACGGTGTGGCGGGAGACGAAAAAAATGGGGAAATACTGGGCCAGATTGGTGGCAAAGGCGTGGGCCAGGGGCGGCAGCAGGGCCATGGCCAGGACGGCGCCGGAAAGCGACAGGATCATGGACTCGCCAAGGAGCATGAGTCCGATGGTCGGGCTGCGAAAGCCCAGGGTTTTCAGGACCGCGAACTCGCCCGTGCGCTCCCGGGCCGACATGGCCATGGTGTTGGCGGCCACGGCCAGGATGATGAGGATGACCACGTAGGACACGGCCGTTATGGCCACCAGGATGGCCTCGCTCATGGACACGAAGCCGAGCTGGAAGGCCCGCTCGGTCTCGGTCAGGGTCTCGGCCTGGGAATTGACGAAGAGCGCGTCGATGTTTTGGGATATTTCCGCGGCCCGGGTCGCGTCCTCGATGCCGATCATGAAAAATCCGGTCTGGCCGGCCCGGCTGGGGGCGCGTTTTTTCATGGTCTCATCCAGGTAGGCCCAGTGGAAGTAGAGAACCGTCTCGTCGGTGTCCGGCCGGGCCCCCCGGTAGATGGCCCGGATGGTCAGCGGCCAGTCCCCGGGAAAGATCGTGCCGCGAAGGGTGATGGTGTCGCCCACGCGCCAGTGGAACCGGGCGGCCAGCTTGCGGCCGATGACCGCGGCCTTGCGGTCGCTGACGAACGCCTTTTCCTCGGCCGGGCTGACGATCAGTTCCGGATAGAGTTTGAAGAAGTCGTCGGCCTCCACCGCCAGATTGGCGAAAAAGTTCTTTTCGTCCAGATAGATGCCGCCGAACCAGTTGCCGGCGGCCACGATGTTGACCCCGGACACCTGCCGGATGCGGCCCTTGTAGGCGTAGGGCAGGGGCTGGGTGAGGGCAATGGCGTTTCGGGTGACGAGCCGGTTGGCCGAGGAGGCCGACACCCCGGCGTGCCAGGCGTCGAGCACGGTGCGCAGGAGCCCGAAGGCCAAAAGCGCGATGGTGACGCCAAGGATGGTCAGGACCGACCGCAGCCTGTGGCGGAAGGCGTTTCGCAGGACCAGCCTAAGGAGCAACACGGAGTTCGCCCTTGTCGAGCTCGCGCACCAGATGGGCGGCTTCGGCGGCCCGGTGGTCGTGGGTGACCATGACGATGGTTTTTTTGAGCTCGCCATTGAGCCGGCCAAGGAGCGCCAGGATCTCCCCGGCCGACTGCCGGTCGAGGTCGCCTGTCGGCTCGTCGGCCACGATGATATCCGGGTCCGTGACGATGGCCCGGGCAATGGCCACCCGCTGCTGCTGGCCGCCGGAGAGCTGGGAGGGTTTGTGGTCGGTGCGGTCGGCCAGGCCCACGGCGGCAAGGGCCGCCAGGGCGTGCTCCTGGCGCTCCCGGGAGGAAAGGGAGGTCAGAAGCAGCGGCAGCTCCACGTTTTCCAGGGCCGAGAGGACCGGGATCAGGTTGTAGAACTGGAAAATAAAGCCCACGTGGCGGCTTCTCCAGGCGGCCAGCTCGCCTTCGGTCAGGGTGGCGATGTCCGTGCCGCCGATGACGATGCTGCCGCCGTCCACCGAATCGATGCCCGCGATGCAGTTTAAAAGCGTCGATTTGCCGGACCCGGACGGGCCGATCAAAGCCAGGAACTCGCCGGCGGCGATGTCGAAGGTGATGTCCGAGAGCACCGGGATGATCTGGTCGCCCCGCTGGTAGGACTTCGACAGGTGGGAAATTTCGATGAGCGGGCGCGGCATCGGCTAGCCCTCGGCCAGGGTGACGGCGTCCCCGGACCGCAGTTTTTCCGGCGGCGACAGCACCACCCGCCAGCCGGTCTCGACCCCGGACGTGACGGCCCGCATGTCGCCCAGGGTTTCGCCGAGGGTCACGGGAGTGAGCACGGCCTTGCCGTCCTTGATGACGAAGACGGCGGTCCGGCCGTCCCGGTCGACCACGGCCGCTCCGGGCACGGCCACGCGCGGGGTCCGCTCGTCGTCCCCCAGCGGGCGCGAGAGAAAGGCCACCTTGGCGCTCATTTCCGGGAGCACGCGCGGATCGAGGCTGTCGAACCGGACCTTGACCAGGACCGTGGCCTTGGTCCGGTCGGCGGTCGGCACGATCATGTGGACCGTGCCCGGAAACCGCTCGCTCGGGATGGCGTCGAGGAGGATTTCGCAGGGTTCCCCGGCCGCAACCAGATGGAGGCTCGCTTCGGACACGTCGACCTCGGCCGCGAGCGACGCCATGTCCGCGATGGTGACCACGGCCGCCTTGGAGGTGGACGAGGCGCCAAGGGGGGAGATGATGTCGCCGACGTCGGCGTTTTTGGTCAGGACGACCGCGTCGAAGGGGGCTTCGAGGTCGGTGTAGCTGCGCTGGGCCTCGGCCTGCCTGAGGGCCGAGGCCCGGGCGGACAGGTTGGCCCGGGCCTCGGCCAGGGCGGCCTCGGCCTTGTCCTGGCGGGCTTTGGCCGCGTCGTGCTCGGACCGGGCCACGTAGTCGCCGGCCACGAGTTTTTTCATGCGGGCGTAATGGAGGCGCGCGTCCACCAGCTCCGCCTCGGCCGAGGCGATCTGATACCGGGCCGCCTCCAGGTCGTGGCGGGCCTGCTGTTGGGCCGCTTCCACGTCCGCGCTTTCGAGCCGGGCCAGGATGTCCCCCTTTTTCACCCGGCTGCCTTCCTCGACCCCGAGCCAGACCAGCTGGGCCGTGGCCTTGGTGGCCAAGGACGCCTTGCGCTGGGCCACGATGTAGCCGCTGGCCGTGAGCTGGGTGACGGTGCGGGACGGATAGGCCAGGGACACGGTTGCCGCCTCGACCACGAAGGAGCGCGGCGACAGGGCGTAGGCCAGGACCCCGGCCGCGGCCAGGAGGGCCAGGACGTAGGGCCAGCGTTTGCGCCGCCGGCGGCGCGGCCCGGCCGCGCCGGGCGCGGCCTTGTCGTCCCCGGCGATGCGCAGGGCATCCAATGTATCGCTCATGCGGCTCCCGTGTGGTGGTGTCGTGGGGTCATGGAGAGGTCCGAGGCGGGTGTCCGGACGCAACAGTCGCCGTCGCTCCGGGCATTTCCCTACAGGATCCAGAGGCTGTTTGCCAACTGGTCGATGAGTTTGCGGTGGCCGGCCGGAAAGGCGAACCCGGAAAGTTCTCCGGGCAGGACCCAACGGCTCTCCTGGGCGGCGGTCAGGACCGGCGCCGGCAGCGGTGCGGCCTCGGCATGGCCGGGCAGGCGCAGCAGGAAGCAGTGGAGCGTCACCCGGAAGGTGGTGTAGCCGTGGCGGATGACGGCCAGCTTGGCCGCCACTTCCGTGGCAAAGGCCGTCTCCTCGGCGAATTCGCGCACAATGGCCGCGTCCGGCATCTCGCCGTCCTCGATGCGGCCGCCGGGAAACTCCCACAGGTTGCCCCAGGCCCCGGCCGGCAGGCGCTTTTGGATGAAGATCCGGCCGGCCTGGAAAAGCACGCCCGTGGCCACCAGAAGCGGGGTGATGTCCCTGGTTTTCGTGAGGACCGGCCGGTCGGCCACGATGCCGAGGTGGCGGGCCTGGCAGACGTCGGCCACGGGGCAGGCTTGGCAGTCCGGGTTTTTCGGCCGGCAGACGAGGGCCCCCAGTTCCATCAGGGCCTGGTTGTAGTCCCTGGCCCGGCCGGGGGGCAGAAGCGAACGGGCCACAGCCAGCACCCGGGCCTTGCCGGCCGGTTCCTTGACCGGGGCGTCGATGTCGCAGACCCGGGCCAGGACCCGCAGCACGTTGGCGTCCACGGCCACGGTGTCGGCGCCGAAGGCGATGCTGGCCACGGCCCCGGCCGTGTAGTCGCCGATGCCGGGCAGAGCCCGGATGGCGTCGAAATCGGCTGGAAACCGGCCGCCGTGCTCGGCCTGGACGATCCTGGCCGCGGCGAGCAGGTTTCTGGCCCGGCTGTAGTAGCCAAGGCCCTCCCAGGCCTTGAGCACCGCGTCCTCGGGAGCGGCGGCCAGGGCGCCGATGTCCGGGAAGCGGGCCATGAACCGGTTGAAATAGTCCACCACCCGGTCCATCTGGGTTTGCTGGGCCATGATCTCCGACACCCAGACCGCGTAGGGATCGTAGTCCCGCCGCCAGGGCAGGGCCCGGGCATGGGAGGAAAACCAGTGGAGGAGGAGCGGAGCGAAATCGGCAACGTCGCGCATCGGGGCCTCATGGGAAAAAGACGCAAGGGCCGGCAGCGGGGCGGGTGGAAAAGTCCGGGTCCCAGGCCGGCGTTTGGCGCGGCCGGGGGCCGCGCGGCGTGCAGACAGATATACCGCATCCAGGTCCGAGGGAAGGGCGGGCCAGGCAAAGGCCCGGGTCCGGGCGGAGGACGTGGCGACGCATTGCCAAGGCAGGCGCTTTGGGCAATAAAAAGAAGAGTTACCCGGAAAGACCCAAGGGAGGCCTGCTATGGGGTGCCTGATTCGAGCGGTGCGGGCGGTGCTGGCGTTGACGGCGATGGCTGGACTGGTCCTGGCCATGGCCGGGGCGGGGCTGGCCCAGAGCGGGGCCCCGGGCGGGATCCCGAACGGAGTGGACGTGCCCCCGGCCCTGGCCCCGTGGCAGGGGTTTGCCCTGTACCGGGCGGACGCCCGGCTCTGTCCCCCGGACGGCAACCGGGCCGAGGCCCGGATCTGCCTCTTTCCCACCAGCCTCGGCCTGGCCGTGGACGCGGCCGGAGCCGATTTCACCCTGCGCGCCCGGCTTTTCGACGCGGGCCCGGTGTCCCTGCCGCGCGGCGAGGGGGTGTGGACCGAGTCGGTGCGGATCGGCGGCCGGCCCGTGCCGGTCATCGCCCGGCCGGACGGGCCGGCGGTGTGGCTCGGGCCGGGCGAGTACGAGCTTTCCGGCCGGCTCGGCTGGAACGCCGCCCCGGAAAGCCTCGGGCTGCCGCCCGATGTCGGGCTGGTGCGGCTTTCGCGCCAGGGCGCGGACGTGCCGGTGGTGGTCACCCCGGCCGGCGAACTGCGCCTGTCGGCCGAGGCGTCGGCCAAGCCCGTGGAAAACCATGAGAACGTCAAGGTTTTTCGCCGGATCGCCGACGGCGTGCCCGTGACCGTGACCACGCTTTTCCGCCTGGAGGTTTCGGGCCTGGCCCGCACCGTCACCCTGGCCGGGGCCGTGCCGTCCGGGGCCACGCCGCTGGCCGTGCGCGCGCCCGTGCCGTCGGCCTTCGGTCCGGACGGGGGGCTTGTCCTCGACGCGGGCCCGGGCCGCTACGAGGTGGAGGTCGTGTCCCGCTATCCCGGGCCGGTGGCGGCCGTGGGGCCGGCCGCGTGCCCCTACGGCCGGGAGGTCTGGTCGTTCGCCCCGGCCCCGGCCGGCCGCGAGGTCCGGCCCGAAGGGCCGCCGGCCATCGATCCCCGCACGGCCGAGGTGCCGGCCGCCTGGCAGGAGCTGCCCGCCTTTGCCGTCACCGCCGGGGAGACGCTCACCCTTCGGGAGCTCGGGCGCGGGGTCCCGGCCGGGCGCGACGCCCTGGTTTTGTCCCGCGAACTGTGGCTCGATTTCTCCGGCCAGGGGTTGTCTGCCCGCGACACCGTGAGCGGCGAGAACCGCACGGCCTGGACGCTTTCCCTGCTGCCGCCCGGCGAACTCGGCCGGACCACGGTGGCCGGCCGGGACCAGCCCGTGGTCCTGACCGGCCCGGACGGGGCCAGGGGCGTGGCCCTTCGCGACGTCCACCTGTCCCTGGCGGCCCGGTCCCGCTACCCGGACGCCGGCGCCGCCATTCCGGCCGGCGGCTTTGACCGGGAATTCGACCGGATCACGGCCAGCCTGCACCTGCCGCCCGGCTGGAATCTCCTGGCCGCTTCCGGCCCGGACGAGGTGGCCGGCGGCCTTGTTTCGGACTGGACGCTCCTGGACCTCTTTCTGGTTTTTCTCCTGGCCATGGCCGCCTTCAGCCTGCGGGGCGCGTGGGCCGGGGTGGCGCTTGGAGGTTTCCTGCTTTTTTCCTGGCACGAGCCGGGGGCTCCGACCACGGCCTGGGTGTTCGTCCTGGCCGGCCTGGGCCTCGTCCGTCTGGCCGGGGAGGCCGGACGGCTCGCCGGAAGCCCGGCCTTCCGCCGGTTCGCGGTCCTTTTTTTCGCCCTGTCGCTGGTGTCCCTGGTGGTGGTGTCCCTGCCGTTCGTGGCCGGCCAGCTGCGCCGGGCCGTGGCCCCGCAGATCGCGCCGGGACCCGTGCCGCTCCAGGCCGAGCTGGCCGGCGGCAACGAGGCCATGCCCGTCCCGGCCCCGGCCATGGCTCCCCGGCCCCAGGCCTCCATGGCCAAGGACCGGGCGGGCGGGCGCACCTTCGCGGCCGCGTCGCCGGAGGCCGCAGCCGACGCGGCCGAGGCCGCTCGCCTGGAATTCGACCCGAGCGCCCTGGTCCAGACCGGGCCGGCCATGCCGTCCTGGCATTTCGCCACGGTCTCCCTGGCCTGGAAGGGCCCGGTGGCCCCGTCCCAGACGTTGCGGCTGGTCCTGGTGCCGCCTCTTGCCACCATGGGAATCGGGTTCGCCAGAGTGTGCCTCCTCGGCCTGGCCGCCTTCCTGCTGTTCGACCGGAACCGGATGCGCCGGCTGGCCGCTCCGGCGGCGCCGCCGACCATGGGCGCGACCGCGGCCGGCCTCCTCCTGGCCCTTGGGCTGGCCCTGGGCCTGGCCGGGCCGGCGGCTGCCGGCGATTTCCCGGACAAGGAACTCCTCGACACCCTGCGCGCCCGGCTGACCGAGCCGGCCCGGTGCTTCCCCGACTGCCTGGGCAGCCCCGGCCTCTCGGTCGCCCTGGACGGCGGCCGGCTGACCGTGACAAGCGAGGTGGACGCCGCCGTCCGCACGGCCCTGCCCCTGCCCCGGGTATCGGAAAACTGGCGGCCGGACACGGTGACCCTGGACGGCCGGCCGGCGGCCGAGCTGACCCGGGCCGGCGGGAGCATGAAGGTCCTGGCCGAGGCCGGCCGCCACGTGGTGGTCATGAGCGGCCCGGCCCCGGCGGCCGTGTCCTTCACCGTCACCCCGGCCCTGGCTCCGGGCCGGACCCGGGTTACGGCGCCCGGCTACCGGGTGCGGGGCCTGGACGCCCGGGGTGTGCTGCGGGGAGCGCTCGAACTGACCCGGGCCGAGAATCAGGCCGGTGGGGGAGGGCCGGTCCTGGGCCAGGCCTCGGCCGGCATCCCGCCCTTTTTCGAGGTCAGCCGCCAGATCCGTTTCGGCCTGTCCTTCGAGGTGGCGACCGAGGTGGTCCGGCGGTCGCCGCCGGAGGTGGCGGCCGTGGCCGTGGTGCCGCTTTTGCCCGGCGAGTGGCCGGACGCGGCCGGAGTCACGGTCCGGGACGGCCAGGCGGTCATCGGCTTTGCCCCGGGCCAGAGCCGGGTGTCGTGGCGGTCGCGCCTGCCGGCCGGGACCGGCCTGACCCTGACCGCGCCGGATGGCGGGTCCGTGGCCGAGACCTGGACCGTCACGGCCGCGCCCTTCTACGACGTGGCCTATGACGGCCTGCCGCCGGTCGCCATCCTGTCCCCGGGCGGCGGCTACGCCCCCCGGTTCGCGCCCTGGCCCGGCGAGTCCCTGGCCTTGCGCGTCACCCGGCCCGAGGCCGCGCCGGGCGAATACCTGACCCTGGAGCGGGCCGTCCTGACCACGCGCCAGGGGGGGCAGACCCGGGACAGCGAACTGGCCATGACCTTCCGGGCGGCCAAGGGCACACGCCACGCCGTCCGCCTGCCCAGGGAGGCGACCGTGACCCGGCTGGACGTGGCCGGCCGGGAGACCCTGCCGACCGGAACGGACGGCGAGGTCGGCTTCGCCCTGCCGCCGGGCCTGACCGAGGTGAGCCTGCGTTTTCGCGAGCCCATCGGCACCGCGGCGCTCCTGCGGACCCCGGCCCCGGACCTGGGGCTTGCGGCCGCAACGGCCCAGACGCGGCTGGAGATGCCCGGCGGGCGCTGGCTCCTGGCCGTCATGGCCCCCACCCTCCTTGGCCCGGCGGTCCTCTACTGGGGCTGGCTGGCCGCGGTGGTGGTCCTTGGCCTCGGGCTTTCCGCCCTGCCCCATTCGCCGCTTTCCCGGCGGCAGTGGTTCCTGTACGCCCTCGGCCTCAGCCAGGCCACGCCGGCGGGCGTCGTCCTGGCCGTGGCCTGGCTGCCGGCCCTCGGCACCCGCCGGCGCCACGCCGTGCCCGGGGCCGCGGCCTTCAACGCCGTCCAGGTCTTGCTCGTCCTTTTGACCCTGGCCGGTCTGGCCGCGCTCTACGACATCCTGGGCCTGGGGCTCCTTGGCCTGCCCCGCATGCAGGTGGCAGGCGGCGGGTCCACGGCGGCGAGCCTGGTCTGGACCTGGGACCGGGTGGCCGGCCCCCTGCCCGAGGCCCTGGTCGTGTCCGCGCCCATGGCCGTTTTCCGGGGGCTGATGCTGGCCTGGGCCGTGTGGCTGGCCTGGTCGCTCCTCGGCTGGCTGCGCTTCGCCTTCGACGCCCTGACCGAGGGCGGCGGTTGGCGCAAGGTCCGGTTGTCGATCCACCGGCCCGGCCGGGGGGCGGGAGGCGGGAAGCCGGCCAGCGGAGGCGGTGAAGAGGAGAAGTCCTGATTTTCCAAGCGTTTTCCGAATGGCCTCCCCCGGTCGGCGGCTAGCCGGCCGGGGGAGGCCATGGGGGACGGAACGAGCGGCCAGCCGGCCAAGACGCCTTTTGCCATTTGCGGAGGGTTCTGATAGACCGGCCCTTGTTCTGTTTTGCACAAGTCCCAAACAGGGGGAACAGGGCCCATGCAACTTACCACGCGCAGCCGCTACGGGCTGCGCATGCTCATCGATATCGCCCTCCATGGCAGCGAACGTCCGGTCCGTATTCAGGACATCGCCAAACGGCGCAATATTTCCGTCAAATATCTGGAGCAGTTGATCCGGGCTCTGAAAAAGGCCGGCTTCATCCACAGCAAGCGCGGCCCCAAGGGCGGGCACATCCTGGCCATGGCCCCCGAGGACATCCGGGTCGGGGACGTGGTCCGGGCCCTGGAAGTCCGCCCCGAACTGACCGAATGCGTGGGCAATCCCGACGCCTGCCTGATCGCCAGCGACTGCGTCACGCGCCAGATCTGGGCCCGGGCCACGGCCAGCCTGTTTAAGGAACTCGACGCCATCCACGTGTCCGATCTGCTCGTCCAGGCCCGCAAGTCCGAGATCCTGGGCCTGCCCTGCTGCTGACCGGGCCGGGCCCGGCCACCGGCACCCCTATTGGAAAATGCCGTTGCCGGGCGGGCTACAGCGCGAAGCGCAGGCCCGGCACGGCGTCGAGCAGCCCGAGCTCCCGGCAGTGCGCGGCAAAGAGCACGAGGCTGGCCTTGGCCGCCGCGTCCAAGTCGTAATTGACCACCCGCAGATAGGCCAGCAGATCCTCCGGCGAGATCCAGTCCGGCCGTGACGGCGCACGCACGAGCGCCGGCAGGGTTTCCGGCAGGGTCCGGTTGATGGCCGCAAGGGTCTCCCGCACCCGGCCAAGGGCGGCCAACCGCCGGCCGGCCAATCCTTCCCGCACGATCCACAGGGCGAAGACAAAGGGTGTGCCCGCGAAATCGAGCCAGGCCTGGCCGAGGTCCGTCACGTGCCAGCCGGCCGGCGGATCGAGGTAGCGGCCAAGGGCCAGGTCGCCGATCTCCACAAAGGGCTTGCCCGTGGCCTGGCCTGTCCCCGGCGGCACGGTCTCGAACCGGGCGTCCGGGAACTTCCAGGCGAACCGCCACAGGACCCGGACCAGGGCGTTGGAGCTGGCCGAAGCCCCGGAGAGCAGGACCGGGTCGCCGGTGCGGGCCAGGTGGGCGGGGAGATCCGGCAAGGGCACGGGCGTCACGAGCAGCACGCTCTGGATGGGGCCGTCGGCGGCCCGGATGCACAGGTCCGGCAGGAGCTTGAAATCCTGGGGTCGGCTCAGGTAGGCGAAGGCCGAAGCCGGGGCCGCGTCGATGGTTCCGGCGGCCAGGGCGGCGTTCAAGTCCGAGGGGTGGCCGGGCACGTAGGCGATGTCCGGGCCTTCGGGAAAGGCCGGGACCAGTCCCTCGTAGAGCGGCCAGACATTCAGGTAGGCGATGCGGCCAAGACGCAGGGGATCGTGAGCCATGGCGAACTCCTCATGGGCCAAAAAACGAGGCCCCGAGGGTATTCCCCCCGGGGCCGTCGGGCAAGGCGAAATCCCGTGGACTAGGCGAGCTGGGCCAGCAGGGTATCCTTGATGGAGTCGATGGAACCCTCGCCGTTGAGCTCGATGTACTTGGTCTGTCCCTTGGCGGCCAGATCCTTGTAGAAATAGGCGGCGGCCAGGGTGCCGGTCGTGGTGTCGTAGTAGATGTCGTGGCGCTTGCCGATGGCGCCCTCGTCCTGGTCGTCGGAACGGGTCTTGAGGTCGCCGCCGCAGACCCGGCACTTGTCGCCGTTGGGTTTGATGGCGTCGATGAAGATGTTGTTGGGGTGGTTGGGGTCGTTGACGCACAGGCGTCTGCCCATGATGCGGTTTTTGGCGATCTCGCGGGGCAGCAGGATCTCGATGACGTAATCGAGCTTCATGCCTTCCTTCTGCAGGGCTTCCCACAGCTTCTCGGCCTGGACCATGTTGCGGGGAAAGCCGTCGAGGAGCCAGCCGTTGCCGCCTTTGGCCTTGAGGGTCTCGAGGATCATGGGGATGGTGATGTCGTCGGGCACGAGTTCGCCCTTGTCGATGAAGGCCTTGGCCTTCATGCCGAGCTCGGTGCCGCCGCCGATATGTTCGCGGAAGATCGCCCCGGACTCGATGTGGGCCAGATTGTACTTCTTTTTCACCAGGGAACCCTGGGTGCCCTTGCCGCTGCCGTTGGGACCGAACGTGAGAATATTCACCGGGACTGCCTCCATGTTTGATTTTTCACAATCGGCCTCATTACCCTCCGGGCCAAGCCCTGTCAATGGCGTTTCCCGTTTTGCCGCCTTGGCGCGCTCCCGGCCGAAGGCCACGGCCAGACGGTCGATCCGGGCCGTCTTGCCGCCGGGAAACTGGAACACCCGGCCCGTGTCCCGCCGGACCACGGCCGCGTCCAGGGCGAGTAGCGTGTCGCCCAGGGCCTGCCCCGGGCCAAGGGCGGCCAGGGCCCGGCGGTAGAGCCGCAGCCGCAGGGCCGCAGGCAGGCCGGCCAGGGCCGCCATGGGCAGGGCGGCCGGATCGGGCAGGGCCGGCAGGGCGGCCTCGATAAAGTCCGCGTCCAGCCGGGCCTGCCGCCACAGCCGGGCCGCCGCTTCCAGGTAGCGGGCGTTTTCCGCGCAAAGCATCGGCAAGGCGCCCTGGCGCAACCGGTTTCGCAAAAAGGCCGGGTCGTCGTTGGTGGGGTCGTGGACCACGGGCAGGCCCAGGGCCGCGGCAAAGGCCTCGATGTCCCGGCGCGGGGTCAGGAGCAGCGGGCGCACCAGCCGCCGGGCCGGGTCCACGGCCGCCATGCCGCCAAGGGCCGGCCAGCCGGTGCCGCGCGTAAGGCGCATGAGCTGGTCCTCGGCCAGGTCGTTGAGCTGATGGCCAAGGGCCACGAAGGCCCCGGGCCGTTCGGCCAGCAGGTCCGCGAAAAAGCCGTACCGGGCCGCCCGGCCGGCGTCCTCCAGGCCAAGTTTCCGCGTTCGGGACACGTCGGCCACGTCCACGCGGCGCAGGTGGCAGGGGACGTCCCGGTCGCGGCAAAAGGCCCGGACCCGGGCGGCCTCGGCCCCGGACCCGGGGCGCAGGCCGTGGTCCAGGTGGGCCGCTTCCAGGCGAAAGCCCAGGCGCGGGGCGAGGAGAAGCAGGATCTGGAGCAGGACCAGGGAGTCCGGGCCGCCGGAACAGGCCACCAGCCAGGTCGCCCCCCGGAGCGTCCCGGCGTCGAGGCCGCAGTCCCGGACGAGGAATTTTGCCACGTCCAGGCACAGCCGGGCCTGGGGCCGGGGCAGGTCGGCCAGCCGTCCGGGCCGCTGTTGCGGCGGCTGGCCGGCGGCGGGCGATGGGGGGGGCGTGGGCTGGTTCATGGCGTGGCGCGGGCCGGGTGTGGGGCGGCCGGTTCGGTGACGGGCCGGCTGGGGGGGCGACGGCCCGCAGTGCCTCAGGGCCGCAACGGCCGGGAGGAGGGGTGCGGTCCCGGCCGGGCGCGGCCGCCAGGGCATCCGCCGGACGGGACCGCGGGTCGGGCGGCGTGGCCGGCCGTTCGGGGCAGGATCAGGGCGCGCACGGGCCTAGACCGGGATGTCGAGTTCCCGGATGAAGTTGTCCAGGAAGTCGATCATCTGCTGGCGCTGTTCCGGGGTGCAGTAGCTGATGCAGGAGCAGCGCAGCTTGCCCCGGCCGCGCACCAGCAGTTCGAGCTTGAGCCAGTTGCGCCCGGTTTCCAGGATGAGCGTGTACGGCCCGCAGACCTCGTAGTGCTGCTGCTGCTCGTCGTTTAGCATCTCCTGGGGAAAGGGGATGTAGTAGATGTGGTCGAGCGGCCCCTTGAACCCTTTTTCGGCCAGGTGCTTTTCGATCAGGGCCATGTTGTCGCCGGAAATTTCGTCTATGAGATAGGATCGCATGGGTTACTCGCTTGCATCCGGGGTGTCGAAGTCCGGGGATTCGGAATCGTCTTCGGCCGGTTTCCGATCCGCATGGGCATGTTGCGGCACGCGTTCGCGGTCCAGGTTGTACATGCGGCGGGTGAGGTCGATGAACCGGTCGCCTTTTTCCTCCCGGGCCCGGCGCTTGAGAAAGGCGATGGGCTCGTGGAGGAGCTTGTGGCTGATGGACAGGGACAGGGTCTCGAGCGCCTGCCGCGTTTCGTCCGGAACGTCCGGGCCCAGGCGGCGCAGGGTCTTTCGCAGTTCCCGGCGGGCGATGTCCTCGCCGGTGGAGAGGAGATCCACGATGGTCGGCTTGACGTCCAGGGACTTGAGCCATTCGCCGAACCGCTCGACTTGCAGGCCGATGATGTCCCGGGCCCGGGCCGCCTCTTCCCGGCGCTGGGCCAGGTTCTCCTCCACCACCTCCTGGAGGTCGTCGATGTCGTAGAGGTAGACGTTGTCCAGGCTGTTGACATCCGGGTCGATGTCGCGCGGCACGGCGATGTCGATGAAAAACATGGGCTTGTGCTTGCGGGCCTTGAGCACGCCGCGCACGTCCCGGGCCTTTATGACCACATGGGGCGCGCCCGTGGAGCTGATGACGATGTCGACCTCGTGCAGCCGGGAGACGAATTCCTCGAAAGCCACCGGCCGGCCCTTGAACCGCGAGGCCAGTTCCTCGGCCCGGGCATAGGTCCGGTTGGCGACCAGGATCTCGGCCACGCCGGCATTGAGCAGGTGGAGCGCCGCCAGCTCCGCCATCTCGCCGGCCCCGACCAGCATGGCCTTCTTGCCGGCCATCTCGCCGAAGATCCGCTTGGCCAGCTCCACGGCCGCGTAGCTGACCGACACGGCGCTGGCCCCGATGCCGGTGGCGGTCCGCACCTTTTTGGCCACGGAAAAGGCCTTGTGGCACAGGCGGTTGGTGATGACCCCGGCCGTGCCGCAGGCCACGGCGTGGCGGTAGGCGGCTTTGAGCTGGCCAAGGATCTGCGGTTCGCCAAGGACCAGGGAGTCGAGTCCCGAGGCCACGCAGAAAAGGTGGTCCACGGCGTCCAGACCCCGGTGCTCGTAGAGGTGGGGGGCCAGGGCGGCCGGGTCCTGGTCGCAGGTTTCGGCCCAGGCCGCCAGCACCGCCGGGCGCACGTCGCGCCCGGGCACGTCGGCCACGAGCACTTCCACCCGGTTGCAGGTGGAAAGCACGAGGACCTCGCGCAGGCGGGCCTCGCCATGCACCAGCAGTTCGCCGAGTTTGGGGCGGTCGCCGAGGGCGAAGGCCTCCCGGATTTCAACGCCGGCGGTCTTATGGTTGAGGCCAAACAGGTAGATTTGATGCTCCATCGATATATCGCGCGAAACTATGGTGTGTTGGCATGAAAAAGTTGATGACAAGAAGCGACACGAGGGTCAGGCCGAAGATCCAGATGGCAAGCCGTGCCGTCTTGCGGCCCTGCCAGCCGAGAAACAGGCGCTGGTGGAACAGGAAGGCGAACAGCAGCCAGACGCCGATGGCCGTGATCTCCTTGGGATCGTAGGAAAAGATGCGGTTCCAGGTGAGCTTGGCCCAGATGAAGCCCGAGAGCAATCCCACGGTGTAGAGCGGAAACCCGGCGGCCACGGCCCAGCGGTTGACCGTGTCGCAGGTGGAAAGGGCGGGCAGGGCCTTGGAAAAGCCGGAAAGCTTCTCCTTGGTCTTGATCTTGCGCTCGAGGTACAGGTAGGCCGCGCCCGCGCCGCAGGCCATGGCCAGCAGGCTTATGGCCAGGAAGAGGGCCCCGATGTGCAGCCCGAAAAAGAGTCCGCCAAGGGCCTTTGGCAGCGGCATCCGCGTGGCCGTCACGGCCTGGGACGACAGAAACAGGAAGACCGCCAGGGGCGCGGCCAGAAGGCCGAGCATTTCGAGGCGCAGCCGCCACCACAGGAAAAAGTAGATCAGCAGGAAACTCCAGGCCAAAAGGCTGAAGTAGAACTCCCCGGACAAAAGGGCCGCCCCGCCCTCGCTGGCGAACAGCACGGCCAGGTCGGCGGAGTGGAAGGCGAATCCGGCCACGGTCAGGCCGTTGCCGAGCCGACGCAGTCCCGGCCGGCCGGCCACCACGCCAAGCAGGTGCAACGTGGCCCCGGCGAAATAGGCGGCCAGGACCAGGACGAAAAGGATGTTAAACGCCGACATGTCCGAGGGCTCCCGAAACCAGCCCGGCCGCCTCGCCGTGGAGGGATGCGGGCAGGATGCCGCGAAGGATGGCCTCGGCGGCGGCCGCGTCGCCGCGTTCCAGGGCCTCGATCAGCGGGGAATGGACAAGTTCGCGGAAAAGTTCCGAATTGGCCGGGCTGCCGAGCCCGAGCCCAAGGACCATGGGCCGCAGCCGGCTCATGAGAAGCAGCAGGGCGCCGTACTCGGTGCCGAGAAAGTCCCCGAGCCCTTGGCGGATCTTGCGGGCCAGGGCCGGCGAGCCGCCGCCCGTGGAAATGGCCACGGTCAGGTCGCCCTGGGTGTAGAGGGCCGGCACGATGAAGCTGCACTTCTCGGGCTGGTCCACGATGTTGCAGAGGATGCCCCTGGCCGCGCATTCCCGGCTGATCTCCCAGTTCAAGGCCTCGTTGTCCGTGGAGGCGATGACCAGGAACCGGCCGTCGAGGTCGGCGGGGGCGTAGGCCCGGCAGGCGAAGGCCACGGCCGGATGGGCGAGGGTCTCGGCGCAGGCCGCGTCCGGCTCGGCCAGATCGAGGACCAGGACCTCGGCCGCGCCGCAGGCGGCAAGGGTCGCGATCTTGCGCCGGCCGACCTGGCCGGCGCCAACCACCAGGCAGCGTTTGCCCTGCAGATTGACGTAAATAGGATAATACCGCATGGAAGCCTCCTATAACAGAAGAACGCCTGGACCGGAAAGGGCTTTTTTTCACATGATTGCCCGGGGTCCGGGTCTGGCAACGGAGGCTCCATGGCGCGATTCCTGGTCCTGCAACTGGCCCGGCTCGGGGATCTCCTCCAGACCCGGCGGCTGCTCCTCGGCCTTTCCGCCAAGGCGGCGCGGACCGGCGGCGAGGTCCATCTGGCCGTGGACACGTCCCTGGCCCCCCTGGCCGGCCGGCTCTATCCTTTTGCCGTGGTCCACGGCCTGCCGGCCCACGGCCTGCCCGGTCTGGCCAAGGATGCGGCGGCCAGCCGGGTCCTCGCGTCGCGCCGGGTCTTCGAGACCTTTGCCGCTCTTTCCTTCGACCGGGTCTTCTGCCTCAATTTCTCGCCGCTCGGCATGGCCATGGCCGCCCTGTTCCCGCCCGAGGCCCAGCGCGGCTACCGCCAGACCGCCGGCCAGACCGACAAGGACCCGCTGTTGCGCCTGGTCTTCCGCCTCGCCCGGGATCGCCGGGGCGGCGGCATCAACCTGGCCGACATCTGGGCCCACCTGGACGACGACCCCCTGCCGCCGGAGGCGGTCAATCCCGTGGCCGCCCCGCGCGGGGGCGGCCTTGGCGTGGCCCTGGCCGGCCGGACGGCCAGACGGTCGCTCCCCCCGGAAATCCTGGCCCCGCTGGTGCGGATGCTTTTCCACGCCACGGGCGGGAAGTCGGTCACGCTCTATGGCACCAGGGAGCAGGCGTCCGAGGCCCGGGCCCTCCTGCGCAGGCTGGATCCGGGCGTGCGCGAGGCCTGCCGGGACCTGACCGGGCAGACCGACCTCTTCGGCCTGGCCGATTCCCTCTCCGGCCTCGACCGGCTGGTCACCCCCGACACCGGGGCCATGCATCTGGCCGCCTTTTGCGGCGTGCCGGTGACGGCCTTTTTCCTGTCCTCGGCCTGGTGCCACGAAACCGGCCCCTACGGCGTCGGCCACCGGGTCTTCCAGGCCGTGACCCCCTGCGCCCCCTGCCTGGAGTCGGCCCCGTGCGGCGAAGGGCTGGCCTGCCTGCCGCCGTTCGGCGATCCGGCCCTGGTCCGGGCCCTGTCCGGCGCGGCCAAGGCCGGGCCGCCGGCCGGCATCGTCGGCTTTGCCACGGACTGCGACACGCTGGGCATGGTCTGCCGGCCGGTCTGCGGCCAGGACCCCACCGAGGCGGCCCGGGCGGCCTTCCGGGCCTTTCTCACCCGCCGGCTGGCCGGGCGGCGGGCCGACGCCCTGGACCCGGACCTTGGCCGCCGGCTGGCCGAGGCCCAGTATCTGGAAACCGATTGGATCCTGCCGCCCCCGGGCCGGCCTCTTGAGGGAGAGTGGTAGCCATGGACCTTCCGCGCAACCTTCGCGTCCTGGTCGTTTTGCCCATGTACGGCGGCTCGCTGCCGATCGGCCGGTACTGCGCCACGGCCCTGGCGAAGCTCGGCCATACGGTCGAGGTCTTCGAGGCCCCGGCCTTCTACCCGGCCTTCGGTGCGCTCAAGGACCTGCGCGTCACCTCCGACCGGCTGGAATACCTGGAGAACAGTTTCCTCCAGGTGGTGTCCCAGGCGGTCTGCGCCAAGGCCGAGACCTTCGGCCCGGACCTGGTCCTGGCCCTGGCCCAGGCCCCGCTGTCGCGCCAGGCCCTCAAACGCCTGCGCCGGGACGGGGTGAAGACGGCCATGTGGTTCGTGGAGGACTTCCGGCTCTTCACCTATTGGGAGGCCTTCGCCCCCTTCTATGATGTCTTTGCCGTCATCCAGAAGGAGCCCTTCCCGGAGAAGCTGGCGGCCATCGGCCAGACAAACGCGCTGTACCTGCCGCTCGCCGCCGATCCGGCCGTGCACCGGCCCCTGGACCTTTCTCCGGTCGAGCGGCGCATCTACGGGGCCGAAACGTCTTTCATGGGCGCGGGCTATCCCAACCGACGGGTGGCTTTTGCCGAGCTCCTCGATTTCGGCCTGGGGATTTTCGGCAGCGACTGGGACGGCGACGCGGTACTCGGCCCGCGCGTCCGCCTGGACGGCCGGCGGATCACCACCGAAGAGGCGGTCAAGGTCTTCAACGCCGCCGCCGTCAACCTGAACCTGCATTCGAGCGTGTCCGTGGCCGACCTGGTGTCGGGCGGCGATTTCGTCAACCCGCGCACCTTCGAGCTGGCCATGTGCGGCGCGTTCCAGCTCGTGGACCGCCGGGGGCTTCTGCCCGAGCTTTTCGAGGCGGACGAGCTGGCCCAATTCGGGAATATGGCGGAGCTCAAGGACCGGCTGGCCCACTTCCTGGCCCACCCCGACGAGCGGGCGGCCTATGCGGCCAAGGCCCGGGCCCGGGCCCTGCGCGACCATACCTATGCCGCGCGCATGGAGCGTCTGCTGGCGTTTACGGCCGAACGGCATCCGGGCTGGGGTGTCGGGGAGCGGGGAGGGGAGGCGTTGGCCGCGTTGCCGCCGGAGCTGCGGGACGAGGTGGCCGGACTTTTGCGCGAGCTTTCGCTTCCGGCCGACGTCTCCTTCGACGATCTGATCTGGGCCGTGCGGGCCCGGCAGGGGCTCCTGTCGCCGCTTGAGACGTCGCTGCTCTTTCTCGACGAGTGGCGCCGGCAGTACGGCCGTTGACGACCCCGCCTACTTTTTGATCTCCAGCGCCTTTTCCATCATGGTGTCGGCCGTGGTCACCACCTTGGAGTTGGACTGGAAGGCCCGTTGCAAGGTGATGAGGTTGACCATCTCGGTGGCCATGTCCACATTGGACGACTCCAGGGAGTAGCCCGAAATCCCGTCGTAGATCCCGGAATTGGCCCGGCCGGTGGTGGCCGCCCCGGATTCCGTGGTGGCGCTCAGAAGGTTGTTGCCTTCCCGGCGCAGGTCGGTCGGGTTGCGGAAATCGGCCAGGGCCAACACATACAGGTCCTTGGTCTGGCCGTTGGAAAAGGTGCCGGACACCACGCCGTTTTCATCCACGCTGGTGCTATTGAGCGTGCCCGAGGCAAACCCGTCCTGGGATTGGGCCTGGGTATAGGAGGAGGTGGCGTAGCTGGTGGTGCAGGCCACGGCGTTTCGGGTGCTCGAAGGGTCGAAGCCGGCGTTGGCCGCGGCCAGCGTGCCGATGTCCGCGGCCGAGGACGGGCCGTTCGGGTTCCAGCTCGCCCCGGATGCCGAAAGGCCGGTCTTGAACCCCATGGTCTGGCTCGAGAGGACCGAGCCGTTGGAAACGGATTTGAACGTGGCGCTCATCTGGGGCACGCCCGTGCTGTCGAGGGGGGCCTGGGTCCAGGAGGACAGATCGGTCGGGTCGCCGCCGGTCGGGGTGAAGGCGGTCTGGTTTTCGAGCACGCCCTGGGCG